>JAFNGD010000198.1 GCA_017885365.1 Nitrospirota bacterium | reverse complement strand
GTCAAGGCAGGGAAGAACATTTCCGTGCTCAAGCCCTGGCTCTATCCCCTCCTGCTGGTCGCGCTGTTCTACCTGGTCATCGGCGTCGGCGTGCTGGCCGGTACATGGCATTCCCAGATCCCCTACGAGGAATACCAGCGCCTCGTCCCCCAGGTCGGCAAGCTCTCGCACTGATCTCGTCTCCCTCCTCTCGAAATCTGATATACTCATTTTAGGCGGTCATCCGTGGCGCGGACGATCCACGGCCGCGTTCCCAATGCGGAAGGAATTCAGATTCAAATCGGCACGGCGTCTCACCGCAGAGGGCGCAGAGGTCGCAGAGGGAAGAAGGAAACAGGGATGGCAGGATTCTGGTCCGGTGATCTTGCGTAAGGGTCATTAGTCCTGCGAAAAACAAATTCCCTGCGGTGAAAAATGCATGATCCTGGATCTTCTCCGCGTCCTCCGCGGTCTCTGCGGTAAAAGCTTTTGACCGTGTGTCCTGACGCATAAGGGGGAATTATGAAGGCTTTTGTCACCGGCGGTACGGGTTTCATCGGCAGCCATGTCGTCGACCTTCTCCTGGAGAACGGCCATGCCGTCCGGCTCCTATCCCGGAAGCAGGACGTGCCCGGACCATGGAAGGGCAGGGACGTCACGGTCGCGCTGGGAGACCTCCGCGAACCCGGACCGGTGGTCGATGCCATGCAGGGCATGGACACGGTCTTCCATATCGGTGAGGTCAGGAGCACCTCGTCGGGAAATGCCGCACTGAATGTCGGTCTGGTGGAGCGCATGGTCATGGCGCTGAAGCCGTCGGGGGTGAAACGGCTGGTGTTCGTGAGCTCCATTTCCGTCGCAGGCATTCCGCTGGCGATACCCGCCACTGAGGACACACCGGCGTCACAGGTCCTCCGGGATCAGTACACCGAGTACAAGCGAAAGGCCGAGGAGATCATCCGCCAGTCCAGCGGCGGGGTGGAGCACGTCATCCTGCGGCCCGGCGTGGTGTACGGTCCCGGTTCACGTCACCTCGGCAGCATGATCGATGCCATCAGGCGGTTCGGGCCGCTCGGCCTGCCGTTCATCGGCGCCGGGACGAACCTCATGCCGCTCATCCACGTGAAGGACCTCGCCCGCGCCGTCTATCTTGCGGGCACGGTCCCCGGCGCCGTGAACCAGACCCTGAACATCACCGACGGCGAGCGCCGCACCTGGCTCGGGCTATTCACCGCCATCGCCGAAGCGCAGGACAGGCGGTTCCGGCTGATCCCCGTCCATCCCGCGCTGGCGAAGTTCCCCGCCATGTTCGTCGATCTGTTCACCGGCATCTTCGGGCAGTCGCTGGACCTTCCGGCGTTCGTTTCCTACGTATCCCGCGATGTCCACTTCGACTGCGGCCGTGCAAGGTCCGTCCTAGGGTGGGAGCCGTCATACCGCAATCTCAGCGACGCCGTGCGCGATATGGTAGGGTGGTACGCGAAGAGAAAGGAGTGAACCGTGAACACCTTTGACGCGATCTTCAGCAGACGGAGCATCAGGAAGTACACGCCCCAGGCGGTGCCGGAGGAGCTGGTCACCGAGCTCCTGAAAGCGGCCATGGCGGCGCCCTCGGCCGGGAACGAGCAGGCCTGGCAGTTCATCGTGATCCGGGACCGGGCGCTCCTCGACGCCGTCCCGAAGTTCCATCCCTACTCGGCCATGCTGAAGTACGCATCAGTGGCGATCCTGGTCTGCGGAGACCTGTCCCGGGAAAAGTTCAAGGGCTTCTGGATGCAGGACTGCTCGGCTGCCACGCAGAATATCCTGCTCGCGGCCACGGCACGGGGCCTCGGCGCGGTATGGACCGCCCTGTACCCCCTGGAGGACCGGGTGGCGGGCATGCGGAAGCTCCTGGAACTTCCGGACCACATCATCCCGCTTGCGCTCGTTCCCATCGGTTATCCGGACGAACATCCGGGACCGGCGGACCGGTTCGACGCAGCGAGGGTGCATAAGGATCGGTGGTAGGAAAGAGGGGCCGAAGGAATTAGGGACAGGGCAGAGGCCAGTGACCATTCAAAATCGGGTCAGCCTCACAATGGCCGGGAAAAATAAAAAGCAGGCCGGAAACCGGCCTGCTTTGGATCATGTGATGCGCATGGATCTACCTACGGAAGGTCCGACCCTCCCACTGGGCTGAGAAGCGTGTCCCAGATCCTGGCGTTCTCGTCCTCCTTTGCAACCCCGCCTGCTGCCGCGCCTCTTGCCTCTGAAATTCCCATCGCCTCGTCTTTCACGGAGAATGCGTCATGGTACAGCGCCGCACCAATCTCCATAGGTGCTTCCGAAGCACGTTCTCCTTTCACCCCGAAGTCCTTGCTGATCGCGGTGTCAGACACAGGAAATGCGTTCAGATACAATTCTGTGCCCACATCCCTGCCGTTCATGATGGGGAACTCATCTGCGTAAGCCACACCGATGATGATCGTGAACACCATCATTGTCATTATGGTAATAAGTGTCTTCATGGTTCATACCTCTCTTTCCACACTACCTTGTTGCATGATTCAAATATACCACCGCAGGGGAAATTGTCAACAAAGTATGCAACTATTGGAAAAAGACAGGGCGTCTTCTTGCACCCTGATGAAGGCTTTATGGTTCTGTCTATTTAAAGGGCAGGTCAGGACAGGACCACGAACGTTATTCTGCGTTTCCTTCCCCACTTACCGCTGTCCCCGTTTTACCTCTTGAAATCGGATAGCGAGAGTCGTATCATGCACCAACGTTTGTCGGTCGCAATAACCTGTCAAGACTGAGCGCTACTGAATTTATGAAAAAACTCATTGTTTTCATTATGTTTTTTTCTGCCGCCCATCCGGTGCTCGCTGCCGGTGATCGGATCGACCTGGCGAGCGTCGACCGCGATATCTTTCGCCTGAAAGCAAAAGTGGTCCCCCCCCTGGTGACGGAAATGCAGGAATATTATGAGATCATGGGGCAGGACGAAAAAGAACTGCGGAAACAGATGAGCCGGAATGGTAGTTCGTGGAGTGATGGGAACCAGTACGATTCCCTCACCCGCTGGCGTGTGACGTGGGATTACGGCTATGAACGGACACCCCATGCATGCAGCGCCGATTCCTTCCGGGCGAACGTCGAGATTACTATTCGCTATCCTAAATGGGTCCGGACCGATGATGATCCGTCGCCGCTCCAGGAAAAGTGGGACAGCTATCTGGCGAGCCTGGTCACGCACGAGACCGGGCATCGCGACATGGCAGTGGAAGCAGTGCAGGACCTGACGCGCACCATTGCCGATATGCCCGCTGCTCCCACCTGCGCAGAGCTTGACCGGAAGATCCGGAGCCTCTGCCACGAGCGGATGCAGAAGCTGAACGATGACGCGAAGGAATATGATAGTATGACACGTCACGGATATGCGCAGGGAGCTGTTTTCCCCTGATCGCCGGGAACGGAGCGAGAACAAGAACACGGCCGGTCGACCATGACCGGCCGTTTCTTTTTTTGGCGAATAGGTTCGCTCGGTGATAGAGGTGATAGAGAATAGAAAAAGCAGGCCAAAAAACCGCCTGCTTGATCTTCACTGAACGTTATTTGCTTACCGCCGCGCTCATGGCGGTTCTAGGGCAGGTCAGAACCTCCTGGAGGTCCCATGACATTGTCCCAGATCCTGGTGGTCTCGTCCTCTCTGGCTACGCCTCCTGCCGCCATTCCGGTGATGCCGGGTTCGGCCAGCTTCGTTCCGAATGCTGACTGGTAGAGAGCAGTGCCTACATCGACGGGCGTTTCAGAGACAAGGGGACCGCTGAAATCCTTCTTGGCCCTTGGGGCAAGAACATCCTGGGGTTCGTAGAAAAGGTCCCCATGGAACCGCTTCGCGTGAACGGGCCCCGGCGCTTCAATGTTCAGCAGGGTCCCTACCTCCCTGCTCTCCGTCATGATCGGCATTTCATCTGCGAAGGCCGTCACGAAGGCGAGAACCAACACCAGTGCTGTTGCTGCAACAATAATCCGCTTCATACAAATCACCTCTTTTCACTAGGTACTCTTTCCATGCGCTATGCCATCACCTCCTTTTTTCTTGATCATTGTACCTTATAAGTTAAGTATAGCACCATCTGTCAAAATAATTATGAGTACATGCCATTTTCGCATTTCTACGACGATTCGCAGGATAGCCGTCCCTATTCATGTCGAGCTGATGTCCGAATAGGCGGAAGATAGACTGTTTCCTTGGGGGAAAAAAGATCACCGGGCAGGCAGGTCGTGCGTCACCTGCTACTTTTTTATGACAGAAATGGCCGTGAAAGCGGAGCAGTCTGGTCGGACGCCTCAGGACAGCGCACTTTTACCGCCAGTATGACGGTGCATGATCTTCTCGAACATGCGGACCAGCCCGGTTCCGAGCGTAAAGAGCGAATCGATGTGCAGGTTTGTTTCGGCGGTGTCGTCGAAGAACAGGTGGAGCTTCGATTCCATGCCTTCCTCGGGCTTCCAGTAGCGGATCAGGACCGGCACCTTCGGAAAGGGATAGAGCACCACGGCAATGTCCGAGTCGAAGCTATTGTAGGATGATGAGCCGCTGAACATCGTCACCAGGTCCGCGAAAAGGTCGCTGTAGGCGTCGGCGATCAGCTTCAGCGGCTTCTCGCACCGCTGCTCGAACAGCGGGTTCCAGGTCTTGCCGTTCTGCAGTTCCCGGAAGGGGACCCACCTCCCGGCGATGTCCTTGCCCTGGGAATGCAGGATGTAGTCGAGCAGCGGCAGAGAGAACCACGCATGGGTATGGCACTGCGAGGCCACATGGCCCTGTCCGTCGACCTCGAAGTCCTTGCCGAGGCATTTGATGGTAATCGTCCTGCCGTTGCTGCTCGCCCCCAGCAGCTTCGCCCGCGAACCAATATCGATGGTCACGATCTTCTTCCTCAGCTCCTTCAACTGCTCTTCCCGGATGCTCTCGATGTTCACCTGTCTGCCGATCCTGCCCTCCAGCCGGGCAACAGCATCCCGGACGAGGTGACGGCAGTCAGAGAGCCGCTTTTCGTCCTTGATGACCGCAGCGGCAAAGGCGAGGCAGGTCGCTATGCCGCAGTCGCCGCAGTTGGTCTTCGGCAGATGTTTGTAGAGTTCAAGGGGGGTCTTGATCTGTGACATGGGACATTATACCGTGTTTGATCGTAAGAATTAAAGAAGGAACATATAGGCGGTGAGGCAATGTTCTCGCAGAGACGCAGAGCGCGCAGAGAAAGGCTGGATAAAGAAAGGCTGGATCCTGGTTTAAAAACCTTTGTGTTCTTTGCGGCTTTGCGCGACACGCCTCATGGACCCGACTTTTCCTCGTTCGGCTGTATCTGGTCTATCGCAGCCCGGTGATGAGAACCTGGCAGTCTCTCAGTTCCAGCGTAACGATGGTGGGCTCGCCCTTGCGGTGGGAAACGACGAAGTCGACGGCTGGGATGCATTATCATCCCCTCGTGAGGCGATCCAGAGAGGCCACGCGAAGAGGAGCTCTTACCGTACCGCCATGCGCCGGACGGCGAACTTCCTTGTTTCTTCGGCCAGCAGCAGCGCGACGGCGAAGGGGATGAGCACGAGCCAGGCCGTGAGCGGCAGCGGCGCGGTGCTGAAGATCGCATGGCCCCAGGGATGGTAGACGATGAAGAGCTGGAGGCTGAGCTCCACGGCCAGACCGAGAAAGATGAGCCGGTTGGTCGTCCAGCCGATGGAGAATATCGATTCCCGGAGCGACCGGCAGGCGAAGACATTCGCCATCTGGGTCACGATGATGGCCGTGAGACAGGCCGTGGTAGCCTGGAGGTAGAGCGGGTTCGTTGCCGCGAGATCCATTCCCCACGTCCACCCACCGCCCCGGAGCACCCAGAAGTAACCGAACATGCAGGCAACTGCCTCGATCATTCCGAGGAAAAGATAGGCACGCAAGATGACCGGAAGGCCGATGAGCCGCTCATCGGGTTTGCGCGGCGGAAACTTCATCACGCCGGGCGTCGGCTTTTCGGATCCCAGGGCGAGGGCCGGCAGCATGTCCGTGCCGAGGTCTACGGCCAGGATCTGCATGATGGTGAGCGGCAGCGGTATCCGGAACAGGATATAAGCAAGGTAGGGGACCGCCTCGGGGATATTGGACGCGAAAATGTAGGTGATGAACTTCCTGATATTCTCGTACACCGTGCGCCCCTCTTCAACGGCGTTGATGATCGTGGCGAAGTTGTCGTCCAGCAGGATCATGTCCGCCGACTCTTTGGCCACGTCCGTGCCGGTGATGCCCATGGCGATGCCGATNNCGTCGTTCACGCCGTCGCCGGTCACGGCAACGCGCTCGCCCTGGTCCTTGAGCGCGTTCACCACCCGGAGCTTGTACTTGGGCGTCATGCGGGTGAAGAGCACCTCGGGCTTCGCGAGAACGTTCCGCAGGTCCTGATCCGACAGGTTCGCGAATTCAGCGCCCTCGACCACCACGGGTTCGCTCGTAACGAGCCCGATCTCGCGGGCGATGGCAACGGCCGTCCTCGACGCGTCGCCGGTGATCATGATGATGCGGATGCCCGCTTCGCGGCACTTCCGGAGCGCCTCGGGCACCTCCGGCCGCGGCGGGTCCTCGAGGCCGATGAAGCCGGCGAAGACCATGCCCTGCTCGGCGATTTCCTTGTTCGCTACGTCCTCTCCTGCTCTGACCTCCCGCTCGGCGAAGGCGAGAACGCGAAGTCCCTTGTCCATAAGCGTGTGGAACAGGTCGGACGCCTCCTGCTTCAGCGCTGCGTCGAAGGGGACCGTTCCCTCGTCCCTGCGGGCACTGGTGCAGACCGACAGGACGCTTTCCGGCGCGCCCTTGGTCAGGACGTAGGTCGTGCCGCCCATATCGGTGACGGTGCTCATGCGCTTGCGTTCAGGATCGAAGGGGAACTCGCGGACACGGGTGCCGGGCCGGTTTCCCAACACTTCGCGGGCGCTGCGGTACAACGCCATCTCGGTCGGCTCGCCCTTGAACTCGCCGTTGATTTCTTTCGTGTTGTTGCAGTACAGTGCGACCGTAAAGAGCCTCTCCCGCGTTGAACCGCTCATCTTCCCGAGCCCCGTCGCCTCCTTGACCTCCATCCGGTTCTGCGTGAGGGTGCCCGTCTTATCGGTGCAGATGACCGAGACCGAACCGAGGGTCTCGACGGAGGTGAGGGTCTTGATGAGTGCGTTGCGCTTCGCCATGCGCTGGCTCCCCATGGCTAGCGCCAGCGTGACCGTGGGCAGCATGCCCTCGGGGATGAGGGCCACGGTGATGCCCACACCGAAGATGAAATTGTCCCAGAAGTCCCTGCCGATGAAGAACCCGATGGCAAAAAAGAATATACCTACGCCGGCGGCAATGGCGGCAACGAGCCGTGTGGCCTTTACGATCTCCTTCTGGAGGGGCGAGAGCCCCGGGGTCACCGTGCCGGTGAGCTGGGCGATCCTGCCGAACTCCGTCCGCATGCCTGTTGCGTACACCACGCCGCTGCCGCTGCCGTTCACCACGGTGGTACCGGCGAAGGCGATGTTGGGGCTGTTGATGGGGTCGCCCGGGGAGGGTTTGGTCTCGCGCAGGACCGGCTCGGACTCGCCGGTAAGCGATGCGTTGTTCGCCCGGAGGTCGTTGGCCTCCGCGAGCCTGAGGTCCGCAGGCACCTTGTCCCCCTCGGCGAGCCTGACAATATCGCCCGGGACCACCTCTTCGGCGGGGAGTTCTCGCTCCCGGCCGCCGCGGCAAACCTTGACATGAAAGGGCAAAAGCTTTTTGAGCGCTTCGAGCGCTTTTTCGGCGCGGTACTCCTGGATGAAGGTAAAGACGGCGTTGATCACGATGACGCCGAGGATGGCGAAGCCCAGGGTGAACATGCCCTCGCCCGGGTGCAGGTATTCCGAAAGGAACGAGAGCCCCGCGGCGACCCAGAGGAGCAGGGCGAGAAAATGCGTGAACTGGCCGAGGAACCGGAGCCAGAGGGGTCGCTTCCGGGCGGCCGTTATGGCATTTGGGCCGAACTCGGCGAGGCGCCTACCTGCCTCGTCCTCGGACAACCCCTGTTCGGAGGTGACGAGAGTGCGGAAGACATCTTCCCGGGTGAGTTCGTTGATCTTCATGGTATCAGGACATTAACGGCTGCCACAGAGACACAGAGGCACAGAGAGAAGCGAAATGCAACATGAACAACATGAATAACCACGGATAAACACGGATAAACACGGTTTACTACGGTAGTGCAGGAAGATACATGAGAATTTGAGAATTCGGAATCACGATAATTCGTGCCATTGAAGCTCCCTGCAGCAAGCTATCGGGAATCTTCGATTCTCAAGGTAGTATTTATTTTAATCGCTCACTAACCCCGCAGCAAGCTACGGGGAATACGCTCGCTTCTGGATTCATCCCATTCGTGAAATTCTTGTTCAAAGAGTAAAGAGTATTGTTGTTTCTCCCCGTCCCCGCGTCTCCGTGTCACCGTGTCAGTCTTCTCGTCACTCCTCAGGCTTCAGGATGATGAGGTTGCAGGGCGTTTCCCGCAGGACTTCCTCCACCGGTGCCCGGCGCAGGATATGGTCAATGATGCCCCGTTCGCTGGCGCCCATGATGATGAGGTCCCGTCTGCGGGAAGCGGCCTCGATGGTGATGCTCTTCTCCGCCTTGCCCGGCGAAAGCCGCTTCTCATGCTCCACGCCGTAGCCGTCAAGGTGGCTGATGAAACGGGACATATCGGGCGGGACCTTCTCCTCCCATTCCACGGGGGTCAGGTCCATCTCACCATGGAAGAACTTCTTCACAGGCCTGGTCACATGGAAGAGATGGACCCTGGCCTCGAAGGCCTTGGCCAGCAGGGCGGTGAACTCGGAGCGCTCGGGGATGTGATCGATCTCCTTCTTGAGGGCGACAAGGATTTCCCGGGGATGGATCCTGCCCATGTGCACGACACGGACGAGCGCCACGGAGCAGGGGAGGCCGGGCAGGAGCCTCCGCGCCGTGGTGCCTCCCTTGATGAGCCGGTGATTCACGTCCTCCCGGCGTGTCGCGGTGAAGAAGAGGTCGATGCCCTCGGCGAGGACGATCGCGCGGATCCTCTCGACGGGATCGCCTGTCTCGAACCTGCACTCGGCATCGACGTCCAGTTCCCGCGCGCAGTGCTGGAGGCGCTTCGCTGCGTCCCGGGCGAGTTCGAAGGCCGCCTCCGTTTGTCCCGGCTGCCGGACGGAGCAGAGGTAGAGCTTGGCCCCGGCGGCCCGGGCCAGGTGCTTGGCGTAGCGGGCGGCCACTTCGGAGTTCACATGCTCGTTCACGGCGGCGAGGACCTTGCGGTACATGGTTCAAGGATAGCACCGGAAGGCCATTTGTGCAATGCAGGCCATGCAGGCGATGACATCCCCTTGCACAACAGTGACGCCGGCCACAGAAAAAAGCAATTCTCTTTTTTGGGCAGCCCGGTGGCTCCGCTGTGCTAAGCATGCAGTATGCCGTTGCTCGCTCCTATCCTGATCTTGCATTCCCTGCAGCGCTTCCCCTGCGGACGCGCTGCGTTGGGGTCGGCTCCTGTTCGATCCGTGTAAGGGCATGCGTCACGCACAGTCGTCGCAGCCGAGCTGCCCGGGTTGGGAAAAGGCAACAGCGACCTTGGTTATTGCAGTTCCAAAAGCCCCTGCATCCCGTGAATCCAGGAGTGAGCTCAGCCCCGCAGTTTGGGGCTCAGCGAGCGATTAGAATTAAGGAACGACCCTGAGGATCGAAGCTCCATGCAGATTACTTTAGGGAGCTTCAACAGGTCCACACACAAGCATGCCCTGGGAACAGGATCGGCCAATCATAGATCATGCCTGCGCGTGCGCAGCGTAAGCGCACATGAGTGGCCTAAGTTGCAGGTTAAACAGCAGACAACCTGGCATGCCTGCGTGGATCTGAGAACCGGAGTGCAGAAAAAAACGATTCTCTTTTTTGGGCAACGCGGTGCTCCACTGTGCTAAGCATGCAGTATGCCGTTGCTCGCTCCTTGATTCACTGGGATGCAGGAAGTTCTTGAAAGGCAATGGCTTGCGTCTTTCCTCTTGGCAAAGAACTTGCGCGGGTGATAGAATGACAGCCTGTATGACGACCTCAGGGCGGCAATATGATCATGACTACATTGTCATAGGCTCCGGCTTCGGCGGCTCGGTGGCGGCGCTGCGCTTGTCCGAAAAGGGCTACCGGGTGCTGGTGCTCGAAAAGGGAAGGCGGCTGTCGGCGAAGGACTTCCCGAAGCGGAACTGGAACATCCGGAAGTGGCTATGGGTCCCGGCCCTGCGGTTCTTCGGGTTCTTCCGCATCACTCTGTTCCGACACCTCACAGTGCTCTCCGGCGTGGGCGTGGGCGGTGGATCCCTTGTGTATGCCAACGTGCTGCAGGTCCCTCCGGGGGAATTCTTCCGCTCCGGTTCCTGGGCCGGGCTTGCAGACTGGGAGCGGGAACTTGCCCCGCATTATCAGACCGTACTACGGATGCTCGGCGCTGTGCCGAACCCGCGCCTTGAGCCCGGCGACCGGGCGCTGGAAGAACTCGCCGGGGACAGAGGGCAGGCAGGCAGGTTCGGCCCGACGACGATAGCGGTGTTCTTCGGCGAGGCGGAGGTGACGGTGCCCGACCCCTACTTCAACGGAAAGGGGCCCGAGCGGGCGGGATGCAACTTCTGCGGCGGCTGCATGGTGGGCTGCCGCTTCAATGCCAAGAACACGCTGGATAAGAACTATCTTCCCCTTGCCGAAGGCATAGGCGCGATGGTCCTGCCGGAATCAGAGGCTGTGGACGTGACGCCCCTGGGAAGGGCGGACGGGTCTGAGGGATACCGTGTCACGTGGCGATCATCGACCGCTTGGATCGGGAGGAAAGGGTCCGCCACCTGCCGCGGCGTGGTGTTCAGCGGCGGGGTGCTCGGCACGGTGAAGCTCCTGGCGAGGCTCGGGAAGTCGTCCCTGCCCGAGCTCTCGGAACGCGTCGGCCACGGGGTGCGGACGAACTCCGAGAGCCTCATGGGCGTCATGACCTTTGACAACGCCACGAAGTTCTCCGACGGCGTCGCCATCGGGTCAATACTACAAACAGACGAGCACAGTTTCCTCGAACCGGTGCGTTACCCGTCGGGATCGGGGTTCTGGCGGCTGTTCATGGCGCCCCTGGTCCAGGGCAGGAGCGTGGTCACGCGCATCGCGAAGATGCTCTACGACCTTGCCCGACATCCGGTCGAAAATTTGAGAGTCTACCTCGTCGGTAACTGGGCGGAGAAAACGCAGATCCTGCTTTTCATGCGCACCATCGACAGCACCTTGCGGCTCGCTGCCGGGCGGTGCGGCCTGCGGTCCGAACAGGACCGCGGCGAGCCTCCCACGGCGTTCATCCCCGAGGCGCAAGAACTGGCGGAGCACTACGCCCGGATCGTGAACGGCAAACCCATGGTGCTGCTTTCCGAGACGCTGCTCGGCATTCCGACGACGGCGCACATCCTGGGCGGTGCGGTGATGGGCAGGGACCGGAACGAAGGGGTCATCGACAGCGGCAACCGCGTGTTCGGCTATAAGGACTTGTACATCTGCGACGGGTCAGCGGTATCGGCGAACCCGGGCGTGAACCCGTCGCTCACCATCGCGGCGCTGGCCGAGCGGGCTATGGGCATGATACCACCGAAGGGCCAGGAGCTGTAGAATCTTAGAACGACATTTGACATCCCCGACTGAATCTCTCGGGGACAGGCGGATAAAATCGGATAAGGGTCGGATAAAGGCGGATTTATTCTTGACTGGCTGTTTACCCGGCAGGAAATGTTTTGCCTTAGACTTCGTCCGCTTTTATCAGGATGTTAATCTGAGTTTTCCGCGTCTAAAAGCGTTGTGATGAAGTGAGGATGGCAGTGTGTCCGGGGCTACTGCGCAGCGAGCCAGTCCTTTGCCTCGGCGAGAGTGTCGAAGGCGGTGAGCTTCCTGCCGCTGAACTTCATGACGGCATTGAAGATGATCTGCCTGAGGCCGGTCACGCCCACCACGGCGGCGGCAACGACATAGGGTTTGTTGTGGACCACGAACTTCTTCATGGCCTCGGACACCTGGCTGTTGAAGGCGGTGTTCGTCACATCGGTAAGCGTGAGCACGGACCGGGGGGACTGGGTCCGGATGGCTGCCTTGGATATCTCGATGACCTGCAGGACCTCGTCGGACGTGCAGTCCGCGAAGTTGAGATGCAGGATCTTCTTCCCCTTGTGCTGGATGAACTGTACCCGTTCCATGCGCTGGCCTCCTGACGTAAGGCTTTATAGCACAGAGAGGACCGCTTTTCAAGGCGGACGGCAAGGGAAAGAATATTGTTGCCCTGGGGCCGGAAAAACCGCGTTGTCCTGAAAGAGCACGTNNCATCACCGGATAGGGGAAGCACTCTTGGAAAAACATCTGCCGGTAGCTGCATCTCATCAGTGTGAAGCCGTGTCGCCTGCGGTTGTTGGGGTCATGGGACGATGACGACCGAACGCCTAGGCCTGCTTCATAAGAATGTCCTGTCGCCGCTGCTCCGGGCGATCACGGTCCCGCTCTCGGAATACTGTTTCGCGAACCTCTACCTGTTCCGCGAGAGCCACGGATACGAGGTCTTGTCCGACGGGGAGCTCTTCATCAAGGGCAGGACCTATGATGGGTTCACCTATCTGATGCCGACCGTGCCGGCCGCGGCTCTCGATCCCGTGAGGCTGAAGGAGCGCCTTCGGGAGGTCGACTTTCTCTTTCCCGTGCCCGAGGAATGGCTCGGCGCCTTCAGCCCCGCCGAGTTCGAGGTCTCCTTCCACGAGGGCGACGCAGACTACCTCTACACCGTCGAAAAGATGAGCACCCTTGCCGGGAGAAAGCTCCATAAGAAGCGCAACCTCCTGAAGCAGTTCGTCGAGGCCTACCGGCACGAGGCCCTGCCGCTGACGGACGCATATATGGGCGATGCCCGCAGCATCCTCGATGCATGGCAGAAGGACACGGGACTCGATGCGGACCAGACGGACTTTGCCCCCTGCCGCGAGGCGCTCGACCGGTACGAGGAGCTTGTGCTTTGCGGCGGCATCTATTATGCCGAGGGCGAGCCCGCGGGGTTCGTGCTGGGTGAAGAGGTCAACGATGAGACCTTTGTGCTGCACTTTGCCAAGGGCCGCACGAAGTTCAAGGGCGTGTATCAGTTCATGTTCAATAATTTTGCCAAGATATTGCCCCCCAAGTATCGGTACCTGAACCTGGAGCAGGACCTGGACAAGGAGAACCTGCGCATCTTCAAATCGTCCTATGTCCCCGACGCCAGGGTGAAAAAGGCGCGGGTGAGACTGAAACGATAACAGCGAAGGGCGCTGGGGACATCAGCTAGTATTCATTCAGAGGGGGAGGTTTACATGCAATTATCGGAACAGGAGCTGAAACGGTACAACCGGCAGATGATGATCGAAGGCTGGGGCGAGGCCACGCAGAAGAAGCTCAAGAACGCCACGGTCTTCATCGCCGGTGCAGGCGGGCTCGGGTCCCCGGTCTCGATCTACCTTGCTGTGGCAGGGATCGGCAACATCCGCATCTGTGATTTCGATTCTCCCGACTGGTCGAACCTGAACCGCCAGATCCTCCATGACCAGACCCGGATCGGGACGAACAAGGCCGTCTCGGGCAAGATGACGCTTGAGCGACTGAACCAGGACATCACCGTCACGGCCTTCACCGACAAGATCGTGGCCGAGAACGTGGACGAGCTGGTGGGCGACGCGGACATCATCCTGGACTGCATGGACAACTTCCCGACGCGGTACCTCCTGAACGAATCAGCCAGGCGCAAGAAGATCCCGCTGGTCTACGGCAGCATCTGGGGCATCGACGGCCGCCTCTCGTTCATCCAGTCACCCGAGACGCCGTGCCTGCGCTGCATCTTCCCCGAGGCTCCGCCGAAGGAGGTCTTCCCCGTTATCGGCACCACACCGGCGGTCATCGGCTCGCTCCAGGCACTCGAGACGCTCAAGTACCTCTCGGGCACGGGCTCGACGCTGAAGGGACAGCTGCTGGTCTGGGAAGGGGCGACCACGGACTTCAAGAAATATAAGATAAGGAAGGACCCGGACTGCCCCACCTGCGGGAACTGCGCGAAGTAGGCCGCGGATCTGTACAATATATGGTGTGCAGGCGGGCATCAACCCGAGAGGTGGTGCCCGTTTTTTTATGGAATAATGAAGATGTTCTTGCCCTTGATTTAACCTTGACAACGATCCGGTGTCCTAGTATAGTAAGCGCCTACTTACATGCTTAAGACATCCACCATACCGAACACACGGGAGCGCCTGCTCGGGGCCACCATGAAGCTTGTCTCCGAGAAAGGCTATCTTGGCGCGACCACCCGGCAGATCGCCCAGGAGGCAGGAGTGTCCGAGCTCACGCTCTTCCGGCACTTCGGCTCCAAGGAAAAGCTCTTCGAGGGCATGCTGGGCCAGTACACCTTCCTGCCGCGGCTGAAGGAGCTCAAG
Source organism: Nitrospirota bacterium (assembly GCA_017885365.1). The sequence goes on along the minus strand of JAFNGD010000198.1, from coordinate 4,154 downwards.
CCCCAGCTCGATGGCCTCTCCTACGAAGAGGCCCTGATGACGATAGCGAAGCGCTTCCTGCTTACCCTCAAGGAGCAGAAATCGTTCATCAAGATCATGTACTCTGAGGCGAACCTGTATCCCGACAAGGCCCGCAAGGTCTACACCGCTACGGGAGATGAGCTCCGGGCGACGCTGTCCGGCTATTTCTCTTCGCTCCAGAAAAAGGGCGTTCTGCGGAAGGTCTCCCCGGAGATGAGCGCCCGGATGTTCGTCGGCCTGCTCTTCGCCTACTTCCGGTCCGAGGAGCTCCTGCGGGGACTGGACATCACGAAAAAAGGGAAAATGGACCGGGAGGTCCGGGAGATCGTGGACATCTTCGTCCACGGGACCATGAAGGAAAGGAAATAGCATGAAAGACGATCGGTCATATGGGAAACGGTACGCTGTCGGGATGTTCGCGGTGTGCACGCTCTTGTGCTGGTCCGGAGCCTCGGCATCCCGCGCAGCAGATGCGCTGGCAACGTCACCGGCCACGACATCGGCTGTCGTGTCTGTGCGAACGGTCACTCCGACGGCCGGCGAGATGAAGCCCGGCGACCGTTTGACGCTGCAGCAGTGCATCGATATCGCCCTTCAGCGGAACCCGACCATCTCTGCGGCGGAATATTCCGTGAACGCGGCCGCCGCCCGGGTGGGGCAGGCCCGATCAGCCTACTATCCCCAGGTTGGTCTGTCTGGAGCCTATAGCAAATATTCTATTTACACGGACCCGACCAACGGCTCCCAGAACCTCTACCAGGGCAACGCTGCGCTCACCCAGAACATCTACGACTTCGGCAAGACCCCCAGCACGGTGCGTATCCAGCGTCTGAACGAGGACGCCAGCCGTTCCGACCGGCGGAACACGGTGAGCCAGGTGGTCTTTGGCGTGAAACAGGCATACTATAATTTGCTCCAGGCGGAGAAGAACAAGGAAGTGGCGATCGAGACGGTGAAGCTGACCAAGGACCAGCTCGATCAGGCCCAGGGATTCTTTGACGCCGGCGTCAAGTCCAGGTATGACGTGACGTCTGCCGAGGTGAATCTGAGCAACGCGAAGCTGGCTTTGATTCGGGCGGAGAACGCAGTCCAGGTCGCCCGGGTAACGCTCAAGAACGCCATGGGTGCTCCGGAACTCCCGGACTTTGTCATCGAGGACATGCTCGCATTCCAGAAATATCCGGTCACCTTCCAGGATGCGGTCCAGAGGGCCTACACGAACCGGCCGGACCTGCAGTCCGTCGTGGCTAAGAAGGAAGCGTCCAAGGAGTCGGTCTCCCTGGCCCGGACCGGCTACTATCCCGCACTGTCGGGCAATGCGAGCTACGGTCGCACAGATACTCAGTTCGTTCCCGAAAAGAGCGGGTGGAGCGCCGGCGTGACCCTCAACATCCCCCTGTTCAATGGATTCCTCACGAACTACCAGGTGAAGGAAGCGAAGGAGAACCTGAACACCCAGAAGGCCAACGAAGAGACGCTTCGCCAGAGCATCCTGCTGGACGTGCAGCAGGCGTACCTGAACATGAGCGCTCTTGAGGACGGCGTGGCCGTGGCCGAGCTGACGGTCCGGCAGTCGCAGGAGAACTATGACATCGTGAACGGCCGGTACAATGCCGGCGTGGGCAGCCCCCTCGATGTGACGAGCGCGCTGGTGGGCCTTGCCAACGCGAAGACGAACTACATTGCGGCGCTGGCGAACTATAAGATAGCCGAGGCCGCGCTCTTGAAGGCGATGGGGGAATAGGAAGATAATTCAATATTCAAAATTCAAGATTCAAAAGAACGACAGGATTAATACATCATTCAACATTCAAGATCCAAAATTCAAGATAGATAACGGAAGACCATCATGCATCCATCCATCACTCGCCTGACAACGATCTCGCTTCTCCTGGCCGCGCCGTTCGCGAGCTCCTGTTCCAAAGCCAAACAGCCACCGCCCCGGATCGTGCCGGTAGTCGCGGCGACGGCAGACCAGAAGAACGTGCCGCTCCAGATCAAGGCCATCGGGAACGTGGAGGCCTACAACACCGTGGCGGTCAAGTCCCAGGTGAACGGCGAGATCTCCGAGGTGTTCTTCCGCGAAGGGCAGGACGTGCGGCAGGGGAGAATGCTCTTCCGCATCGACCCGCGGCCCTTCGAGGCGGCGCTCCAGCAGGCGCAGTCCGCGCTGGTCCGCGACCGCGCCCAGGCCGTGAACGCCCAGGAGGACGCAAAGCGCTATGCGGCCCTGGCGGGGAAGGGCTATGTTTCCGTCCAGGAGTACGACAAGGCGCGAACCAACTCCAACGCGCTCGATGCCGTGGTGCAGGCAGACGAGGCCGCGGTGGAGAACGCCCGGCTCCAGCTGGAGTACACCGCCATCATGTCGCCCATCGACGGTCGGACCGGCGCCATCGCGGTCCAGAAGGGGAACGTCGTCAAGGCCAACGACGTGCCGCTCGTGACCATCAACCAGGTCACACCCATTTATGTCACCTTCTCGGTTCCCGAGCAGGACCTGGCGAACATCAAGCGATACCAGGCGTCGGGGGATCTCCACGTGGACGTGAACATCCCGCAGAGCGGCAACAAGCCCATCACCGGCGCGCTGACGTTCATCGACAACAAGGTGAACACCACGACCGGTACGATCCTCCTGAAAGCCACCTTCCCGAACCAGGACCGGGCGCTCTGGCCCGGGCAGTTCGTGGACGTTGTCCTGACGCTGACCACGGAGCCGAACCGCGTCATCGTCCCGACCGAGGCGATCCAGACCGGCCAACAGGGACAGTATGTCTACGTGATCAAGGATGACATGACCGTGGAGCTCCGCGTTGTGACGCCGGGGAGGCTGTACGGCAACTGGACAGTCATCGATAAGGGGGTCGCGGCGGGAGAGAAGGTCGTGACCGACGGCCAGCTCCGCCTCGTGCCGGGCGCCAAGGTGGAGATCAAGAACGAACAGAAGAAACAGGAGTCGGCCACAGAGACACAGAGTACACAGAGCACGGCACAGACCAGGACCGGGGAAAAGAAATAGTTTTTTACCGCAGAGCACGCAGAGAGCGCAGAGGACGGCGAAGCACCATGAAGGGAATCCTTTGACGCTGATTTACACTGAAAGAAACTATGATAAGATCTGATCGAAGAGGTCTAGTCTGTGAACATCAATCATATTACCGGCCCTATCTGTGTCAAAGGCGTTGGTTCCTCCGCGGTCTCCGCGATCTCTGCGGTAAAATAACAGTTCCTGTTCTTGAAGGGGATTTTCACGGAATAAGGCGCTGATCCGTTCCGATACGCTATTTATCCGTTGTTATCTGTGTCAAAGATTTTGTCGGTCTCTGCGGTAAAAAGGGTTCCATGAACATTTCCGAGATCTTCATACGCCGTCCCGTCATGACCACCCTGGTCATGCTCTCCATCCTGTTCGTGGGCATCGCCGGGTACCGGCTCTTGCCGGTCTCCGACCTGCCGAATGTCGATTTCCCGAACATTGTGGTCTCCGCGAGCGTGCCCGGCGCGAGTCCGGAGACCATGGCCTCGGCCGTGGCAACACCTCTGGAGAAACAGTTCTCGACCATCGCGGGCATCGACTCCATGACATCGATCAATGCTCAGGGGCTTACGCAGATCAATATTCAGTTCAACCTGAGCCGCAACATCGACGCGGCTGCCCAGGACGTGAACTCTGCGATCGCCGGCGCGCTGAAGCAGCTTCCCCAGAACATGCCGAGCCCGCCGTCGTACCGCAAGGTGAACCCGGCGGACCAGCCGGTGCTCTATCTCGCGCTCAGCTCTCCCACGCTGCCGCTCTCGGCCGTTGATGATTACGCCCAGACCCTGATCGCCCAGCGCGTCTCGATGATCAGCGGGGTCGCCCAGGTCCAGGTCTTCGGCTCCCAGAAATACGCGGTGCGGGTGCGGCTGAACCCTCGCGCGCTCGCCGGCAAGGGGATCGGGATCGATGAAGTGGCCAACGCGGTCGCCAATGCGAACACGAACCTCCCGACCGGGACGCTCTACGGTACGAACCAGGCATTCACCGTGCAGACCACGGGCCAGCTGAACGACGCGAAGGCGTACCGCCCCGTCATCGTTGCCTACCGGGGAGGCTCGCCGGTCCGGCTGCAGGAGCTCGGCGAGGTCCT
>JAFNGD010000197.1:5071-9847 GCA_017885365.1 Nitrospirota bacterium | reverse complement strand
ACGCAGACCCGCCTCGAACCGGCCTTTTTAACGGCTCGTGGCCGGCACGGACGCTGATCAACATCGACCATCACCTGACCAATCCGCGGGAGTGGCCGATCACCTGGCTCGATCCCGATGCCACTGCAACGGGTGAGATGGTCTACCGTCTCGTCACCGGTCTCGGGATCCCGATGGACAGGGACATGGCCCTGTGCCTCTACACGGCAATCTTCACGGACACCGGCTCCTTCCGCTATTCGAACACCACGCCGGAGAGCATGCGGATCGCTGCGACGCTCATCGAGGCAGGGGCGGATCCCTGGCTCGTCAGCGAGAACGTGTATGAGTCCTATTCATATAAGAGGATCGCACTGCTCGGCAAGGTCCTCTCAGGGATCGAGCGGAGCCCGGACGGAAGGATTGCGTGGGTGCTCGTCACCGACGAGTTGTACCGCCTGACCGGCACCACCGCGGAAGATACCGATAATTTCGTAAATTTCGTACGTTCCATCAAAGGTGTCGAAGTGGCAGTCCTGTTCCGTCAGACCGGGGCAGAACAGTACAAGATCAGTCTGCGTGCCAAGGGCCGCGTCGACCTCTCGGGACTGGCCGTGACCCTTGGCGGCGGAGGTCACAAGAACGCCGCGGGCGGCGTGCTCGACGGGACGTTTCCGGCCGTCCGGGACAAGGTCATTGGTGCGGTAGCACGAGAGCTCGACGCACAACTCGGGAAAAAGACCGTTCCCGCCCCATGAACGGCGTTCTCATCATCAACAAGCCGCAGGGATGGACCTCTCACGATGTTGTGAACAAGACCCGTAGGATCCTGCAGGAGAAGCAGATCGGGCATACGGGGACACTGGATCCTCTTGCAACCGGCGTTCTCGTCCTGTGCATCGGCAAGGCAACGAAGATCGTGCGCTACCTCGAAGCCGACGACAAGGAATACACCGCCGAAATGAAGCTGGGCAGCACGACCGATACCCAGGATGCGGACGGGAAGGTCCTCGAGACCAGGGCATACTCACCGCCGACCGTCGGCCAGTTACAGGATACGCTGAACGCCTTCCAGGGCAGCATACAGCAGAGGCCTCCGGCGTTCTCAGCATTGAAGGTGAACGGGATCCCGTCCTACCGCCTGGCAAGAAAAGGGTCCCTTCCGGAACACGAAAAAAGGACCGTTACGGTCTATGCGATCCGGCTCGTCGAGTTTACCGATCCGGTCGCACGGTTCACCGTGCACTGCTCCAAGGGAACCTATGTGAGGACCCTGTGCGCTGACATCGGGGAACGGCTGGGCATGGGTGCACATCTTATCGCCCTCATTCGGACGCGGGCAGGCCGTTTCCGGCTGGAACAGGCGCTGACCCTCGAACAGGTTGCGGAGCAGGCCGCTGCCGGTCAGGCTGAACAGATGCTGATCCCGCTCAGTGACGCGGTCTGCGGATTTCCCGCATTAACCGTCGCTGAATCTGATGCCCGACGTATTGCTCACGGGAACGCCGTTTCCGCTCCACCCGGTTTCGCTCCTGAGGATCCGAAGGCCCCGGTACGGTTGCTTGGCCACGATGGCCGGCTGCTTGCCGTAGCGAGGTCCCGGGAAGGCCTTCTCAGGCCGGAGGTGGTCCTTACCTGAAATTTTCCCGATATCGCATAAAATGCTTTACAACCGCTTGTAAATATGATAATTTGTCATGCTTTAATCTTAATGGAAAGGGGGGTGACTGATGGACAAGGAAAAGAAAACGAACACGATCTCGACCTACCGCAGACACGCCTCGGATACCGGTTCCCCGGAGGTTCAGATCGCGCTGCTGAGCGGGCGCATCAACCACCTGACCGAACATCTGCAGGCGCACAAGCAGGACCACCATTCGCGGCGGGGACTTCTCAAGATGGTCGGCCAGCGCCGGCGTCATCTGGAGTATCTGCGGGTCAATGACCTGGACCGGTATCGTCAGATCGTTGACAAGCTCGGCTTGCGGAAGTAACAGGGCAAACACTATCGATGTACTTACGGAAATGAGGGTGCATGGCAACAACGGTTGAGACTGAAATAGGCGGAAAGCGCCTGATCCTGGAGACAGGCGTCATGGCAAAGCAGGCGGGCGGCGCGGTCGTGGCCCGGTATGGAGATACCGTGGTCCTGTCGACGGCCGTTTCGTCGAAGGTGGAGCGGGAGAACGTGGATTTTCTCCCACTTACCGTTGATTACCAGGAAAAGGCGTACTCCGCAGGAAAGATCCCCGGCGGATTCTTCAAGCGGGAGGGGAGGCAGACGGAGAAGGAGATCCTCACCTCGAGGCTCATCGACCGGCCGCTCCGGCCCCTCTTCCCCGATGGCTACTATTTCGACACGCAGGTCATTGCTTCGGTCCTGTCCCTCGGTGACGAAAGTGCCTCGGACCTTATGGGCATGATCGCGTCGTCAGCAGCCGTTTCGATCTCCGATATTCCGTTCAACGGCCCGGTGGGTGCGGTTCGCGTCGGATATATCGACGGAAAGTTCTGCATCAATCCCAGCTTCAAGGAGATCGTGGCTTCGTCGCTGAACCTTGTCGTGGCGGGCACTGCGGACGCCATCATGATGGTGGAAGGCGGCGCAAACGAGCTTTCCGAGGACCAGATGCTGGAAGCCCTCGAGACGGCGCATCGTGAGATCAAGAAGATCGTCGCCCTCCAGCTTGAGCTGGTTGCGAAGGTAGGCAAGGCCAAGCGGTCCGTCAAGGTCGTGGAACTGGACAAGGAACTGGAAAAACAGGTTGCGGCCCTTGCCATGGACCGGCTCAAGACCTCTATCGTCATCCCGGACAAGATGGAACGGCAAAAGACCCTGGATGTCCTTCTCGACGAGATCAAGCAGAAGCTCAAGAAAGAGGACGATCCGACACGGGGCCGGCAGATCGCCGCGGTCTTTTTCAATATCGAAAAGGACGAGGTCCGCAAGATCATCCTGGAGAAGAACGTCCGTGCGGACGGCAGAAAACCGGACGAGATCAGACCCATCAACTCGCTCGTCGGGCTGCTTCCCCGGACGCATGGATCTGCGCTCTTCACCCGCGGTGAGACCCAAGCATTGGTCGTGACCACCCTCGGCACGTCCGAGGACGAGCAGCGTATCGACTCGCTTGAAGGCGAGTATTTCAAGACCTTCATGCTCCATTACAATTTCCCGCCTTTCAGCGTTGGGGAGACCAAGCCCCTCCGCGGGCCGGGAAGGCGAGAGGTGGGCCACGGCGCACTCGCGGAGCGCGCCCTCAAGGCCATGATCCCGTCCAAGTTGGAGTTTCCCTACACGGTCAGGATCGTGTCTGACATCCTCGAGTCCAACGGTTCTTCGTCGATGGCAACGGTCTGCGGCGGGACCCTGTCCCTCATGGATGCCGGGGTACCGATCAAAGCGCCGGTCGCAGGCATCGCCATGGGGCTCATCAAGGAAGGCGACAAGGTCATCGTCCTGTCGGACATCCTGGGGCTTGAGGACCATCTCGGTGATATGGACTTCAAAGTGACCGGGACCAGCAAGGGTATCACCGCACTCCAGATGGACATGAAGATCGAGGGCATTACGATCGACGTGATGCGGACCGCCCTCCAGCAGGCCAAGCAGGGGCGATTGCACATCCTCGGGAAAATGCTTGAAGCTCTGTCGGCTCCTCGGAAGAACCTGAACCCTTATGCACCGCGTATCATCACCATGCAGATCAACCCGGACAAGATCAAGGATGTCATCGGCAGCGGCGGCAAAGTGATCCGCAGCATCGTCGAGCAGACCGGCGCCAAGATCGACATTGAGGACAGCGGTATCATCAACATCGCCTCCTCAGATGAGGCCGCAGCCAACAAGGCCAAGGAGATCATCAAGGGCATTGTGCAGGACGCCGAGGTCGGCAAGCTCTACATGGGCAAGGTCAGAAAGATCATGGATTTCGGCGCCTTCGTGGAGATCTTCCCCGGCACCGACGGACTCCTCCATATTTCGCAGATATCGGAGCACCGTCTGGAAAAAGTGACCGATGAATTGAAAGAGGGCGACGAAGTGCTGGTCAAGGTGCTCGAGATCGACCGTCAGGGCAAGATCCGTCTCTCCCGGAAGGAAGCCATGCGGGAACAGGGAAAAACAAAATAGCCCTGATGGTTCTAAGCAGAAACCCCATGATGACAAGGAAATAGGATTCCGACAACGGTCCTGTTTCCTTTTTTTGTTGTGCGGAGGGTGATGTGCCGAAATACGATGTAGCGTTCGTCGGGTCCGGGATCTCCGGTCTGTACGCGGCTGCCCTGCTGGCGAAGACAGGCAAAAAGGTCATTGTCATCGATCCCGGGGAAAAGGCTGGGGGGGCCGCGGCCGAACGAGTGATAGACCGGTTCCGGTTCATTGCCGGACCGAACATTGGTTACGGATTTGAGCCCGGCAGTCCTGCCCATGTATTCTGCACCGGTCTCGGCTTCTCCCCGGATCAGTTCCCGGCAGCATCGCGATTCCAGGTTGTTCTGCCGGACCGACGTGTTACCGTCTCGCCCGACATCCAGGAGACGCTGGTTGAACTGCGCCGCGAGTTCCCCCGTGAGATCGACAGGCTTTCACGGCTTTACGGTGACGCGAACAAGCTTGCCCTAAAGGCCTCCAAGAGCGTTCTCTCCTCCTATTTTCTCGGACGTCGGTCAGCCGATGCGTACCTTCGAACCTGCCGTTTCAGCCGGGAGCTCACCGCCTACTGGGATGTGCAATTACGCTTCTTCTTTGGGCAGAGCCTCCAACACGCATCTCTGGCCTCTCTGGTCCTGTTGCTG
>JAFNGD010000197.1:0-4953 GCA_017885365.1 Nitrospirota bacterium | reverse complement strand
ATCGGTGTTCGGGAGGAGGTTATTCCCCTCGGCATGGAATCTACGGTGATCTACCTGCCCGATTATAGTAAGCCGGAAGATACGGTGATCTTGGCCCTCCCGCACGACAGGAACAGTAGTAGTGCTCCGGCAGGAATGAGGCCGCTTACCGCTCTTGGAGCATCAAGAGAACGGCTGGGAGAGCGTATTGAATCAGTAATTCCGTTCCTTTCCGACTTTATCGTCATGAGCGATGAGCAGGACCTCCAAGCGAGAGAATATGTTCTTCCGAAAGAGGTCACCGTATCGTCCCTTGATCCGGTAAGGGCCCTGAAACTTCCCGTTCCCAATTCGATACGCAATCTGTACTTGTTGCCTGATTCGCCTCGAGCGCTTTACCAGTCGATTCAGGCGGGGAAACGTGTTGCTGACAAACTTCGATGATGATCAGGATAGCTTAAGAGAAGCCGTACTTATGACTTTCGGCATGAGAGGCGCTGAACGCATAATGACCGCTTCCGTCGTATTGACCGTGCTCGTATCCGTCCTTTTGTCCTTTTCCCGCGACGCATGCGACGGCGTCCGCACCTCACCTTAATGCTTTTTTATCAGCAGAGTGACTGAAGGCTACGCTGCACTTGAAGCATGTTTTGCCTTNNAGAATAACGATACCATCCTTGAGGATCGAAGACTCCCTGCAGCGACTCGACTGAGCTCGCCGAAGTCTTGCTGCAGGGAGTTTCCATGTCATTCCGGATGCTGTCTACCTCGCGCTCCATGCAGGATTGAAGCTCTCTGGGGTGTTCCGTCGAAAATAAAAAACGCACGAGAGAGGAAATCTCCCGTGCGTCATGAGGCCTTCAGTAATGTACCGCCGATTCAGGATATCACACCTTTGCGAGCACGCCTGATTCTTCTTCCTGGAACTCGATCACATCATTTTTCATCGTGACAAGGACCTTTTGAGCGTCCTTGAACCTGCCGCGGAGCATCTCTTCGGAGAGCGGATCGGTAATATGCTTCTGGATGGCGCGCCTCATCGGCCGAGCGCCGTAAGTAGGCTGGAAATTCTCCCGGATGAGCCATTCCTTGACGTCCTGCGCGACCTCGATGTGGATGTTGCGGCACTGGAGCATCTGAAGGTTCAACTCGTTCACCAGCATATCGACGATCTGGAGGAGATGAGGGTTCGACAGCGGATGGAACACGACGATATCGTCGATCCGGTTCAGGAACTCCGGATTGAACGACCTTTTCAGCTCGGAAATGACATTCTCCTTCATTTTGCTGTACTGGCTCTTGGAGGTGTCCTGGCGAAACCCGAGCGTGGTGTCCTTGTCGATCATCCGCGCACCCAGGTTGGACGTCATGATGACAACGGTGTTCTTGAAATCAACCTTCCTGCCGACGCTGTCGGTCAGATACCCGTCGTCAAGGACCTGGAGGAGCATATTGAAGATATCGGGATGGGCCTTCTCGATCTCGTCGAAGAGAACGACTGAATACGGTCTCCTCCTGATCTTCTCCGTAAGCTGACCGCCTTCGTCGTATCCCACGTATCCGGGAGGGGACCCGACAAGACGCGAGGAGCTGAACTTTTCCATATACTCCGACATGTCCACGCGGATCAAGGCGTCTTCGCTGTCAAAGAGGAAGGTCGCCAGTGAACGTGCCAGCTCCGTCTTCCCGACACCGGTGGGCCCCAGGAAGATAAAGGATCCAATGGGCTGTCTCCGCGCCTTGAGACCGACCCGTGAACGCCGGATGGCGCGTGATACGGCCACGATGGCCTCGTCCTGTCCCACGACCCGCTTGTGCAGCTCCTCTTCCATCCGGAGCAATCGCGAGACCTCTTTTTCCTCAAGCTTCGATAACGGGATCCCCGTGCTATTGGATACAATGAGGGCGATCTCCTCCTCACCGATGACCGGGATGTTCTTCTCCTGCGCGTCCTTCCAGCCCTTGTGGATCCCCTCCAGCGCTTCCCGCAGTCCGTCCTCCTCCTCCTGAAGCGATTCAACGCGGACATAATCCTTGATCCGGGTGAAGAGGTTCTTTTCCTGTTCAAGCTTTTTCAGCTTCTTTTCGATGTTCTTCAGCTCGGTCGGATAGGTATTCCGGGTGAGCTTGGCCTTGGCGCCTGCCTCGTCGATAACATCGATTGCCTTGTCCGGGAGGAAGCGGTCGGTAATGTACCGGTCGGAGAGCTGTGCAGCGGCAACAATCGCTTCGTCGACGATCTTCACCTTGTGGTGCGCTTCATACTTCGGCCGCAGGCCTTTGATGATGTTGATGGTTTCCTCGACGCTCGGCGGCTGAACGTAGATCGGCTGGAAACGCCGCTTCAGGGCGCCGTCCTTCTCAATGTGCTTTCGGAACTCATCGAGGGTCGTCGCGCCGATGCACTGGATCTCCCCGCGGGCAAGGGCCGGCTTCAGCATGCTTGACGCATCGATCGAGCCTTCCGCTGCACCGGCGCCGACCAGCGTATGCAATTCATCGATGAAGAGAATGATATTGTCGGCCTGCACGATCTCTTTCATCACGATCTTGAGGCGCTCCTCGAACTGGCCCCGGTATTTGGTGCCCGCGATGAGCGCCCCGAGGTCCAAGGACACCACGCGGCGGTTCAATACGTTTTCCGGTACATCGGAGCTTACAATACGCTGGGCCAGNNCTTTCCGATACCCGCCTCGCCTATGATGACCGGATTGTTCTTGGTGCGGCGGGAGAGGATCTGCAGGACGCGGTCGATCTCTTTGTCGCGGCCGATCACCGGGTCCAGCTTGCCGCTCTTCGCAAGGAGCGTGAGGTCCCTGCTGAACTCATCGAGGGCGGGGGTAGGGCTCTTCTTCGCCGTCACCTGGGTCGCGGAACGACGAAGGTAGTTGATGACCAGCTGCCGTGAACCGAGAAGGTTCACGCCGAAGCTTCTGAGGATCTTTCCGCCGATGCCTTCCTCCTCACGGATCAGACCAAGCAGCAGGTGTTCGCTCCCGATGTAGTTGTGTCCTAGCAGACGGGCCTCTTCGACAGCGTACTCGAGGACCTTTTTCGCGCGCGGCGTGAAGGGAATGTCGCCGAACGTAAGGGTATTGCCGCTCGAGGGCAGATTGCGCTCCACCTCGACGCGGATCTGATCGATGTCGATGCCCATCTTCCGCAAGACCGCGACCGGAATGCCGTCCTCTTCGCGCAGTGTGCCGAGCAGGATGTGCTCCGTCCCGAGGTAATCGTTCTGCAGGCGTTCTGCCTCCTCGCGGGCATAGACGATGACTTTTCTTCCTCGTTCAGTGAACTTCTCGAACATCATACAGGCAACCGCCTTCAGAAAGAAGATTGTGTTAACCGTTGGTTAAAATATACTCCATTCAACCTTTTAAAGTCAATAGCTGGTTGGTTTTCCTCTCGTGATCTGAGGGAGCGGTCGTACGAGGATCCCTGTTTATTTTTGCGGGAAAGCGGACGGGTGGTGCGTTCAGAGCAGCCGCAGGAACGCTGCAGGGAGAAAACGACCGGCATGGTATGTCGCGTGGAAAACCCTCTCATGACAATGAACAGGTCATCGGCCGGACGGGATAGCCGGGGAGGAACTCTATTGACAAGGGCCGGTCAAAAAGGTACTCTTGCTGCATGATTCGAAAAGCACGGATCGGCGATGTGAGGTCCATCCAGGCCCTTGTCAATGCCTATGCCGACCAGGGACAGATGCTGCCGCGCTCGCTGAATGAGATCTATGAGAATCTGCGAGATTTCGCGGTCTATGAGTCCGAAGGCGGCTTGAGGGGAGTCTGCGCACTCCACATCAGCTGGGACGGTCTTGCCGAGATCCGCTCGCTTGCTGTCCAGAAGGAGATGATGGGAAAGGGTATCGGTGCCAGTCTCGTCAAGGAGTGTCTTCGGGAGGCCGGCGAACTCGGCGCTGACCGGGTATTCGTGCTCACCTATCAGGAAGGCTTCTTCAAGAAGCTCGGCTTCGGAGCGGTTGACAAGAAAGACCTCCCTCACAAGATCTGGACGGACTGCCTCAACTGTATAAAATTTCCGAACTGCGATGAGTCATCACTGATCATCACCTTGCCCCTGAAGTAGCCTCGTAGAGATACCAATGGCACATCTATTGCTTTATATCAAACCACGCAATAATAGTTACTGCCACTTTATTTTTTATTACTATTAAATATCAATATGTTAACAGCATATATCCATATTCCATTTTGTGTCAATAAATGTCCATACTGTGGCTTTTATTCAACACACTACGAAACTGCACTGGCTGACTGTTTCCTGTCCGCTCTCCAGAGCGAAATGCAGAGCCGTTCCCGCGGTCTTCAGGACAGGCTGTTCAACAGCATCTATATCGGCGGAGGCACTCCGACGACGCTTTCCCCGGTCCAATTCTCCCGCCTCTTCGATCTCATCGAAGAACATCTTCCCCTGACCGCGGATGCCGAGATCACCGTCGAATCGAACCCCGGCACAATCTCGACAAGAACGCTCGATCTGCTCAAGGACCGCGGCGTGACACGCTTCAGTATCGGGGTACAGTCGTTCTCTGACTCAGTCCTTGCATCGCTCGGTAGGACCCATTCTGCCGGCAAAGCGGTCGCCGCCGTGCGAGCCGCCCGTGAAGCGGGGTTCGGGAACATCGCCATCGACCTGATCTACGCTGCCCTGGACCCACGTGTCAGACTCGCCTAGAACCACAGCAGGGTCGATGGCGTGCACAGGGAGGACCCCTATATGGCCCACGCCGTGAAAACGCAGTTCATACTCGACGACCAAGCTGCCGCCTACGTGGAAGATCCTTTGTCGCGCTGGCGCGGACTCATCAGGCTGGGCAGAGATCTCCTCCGGGATAAGGTGGCACTCGGCGGTGCTGTTATCGTGTTCCTGGTGTTGGGCTCAGCGACCCTGGCCCCCCTGATCTCGCCCCATGCCCCTGCGGCGGGCGACATCGCACAGCGGCTCCGG
>JAFNGD010000196.1 GCA_017885365.1 Nitrospirota bacterium | reverse complement strand
GCCGGCGTTCACCGGATTGAAGCAGTCAATGTCCTTTTCCGGCGCCAGGAGGTGCTTGACTACGTCCTCGCTGACCTGCTTCGGAAAGGGCCGCATGACGATGATGCCGTGGATGGCCTTATCGGCGTTCCGGGCCTTCAGGACTTTCACAAAGTCGTCCTGGCTTGTGGTCCCCGGCAGCTGCTCGATGTCGCAGAGGATGCCGTTCTTCTCGGCCATCTTCTTCGCGCTGTTGGCGTAGGCCAGCGAGTCCGGGGCTTCGCCGACGATCATGATCTTGAGGGCCGGGTTGATGCCTTTCCCCTTGAGGGCCTGTACCTCAGCCTGGATGTCCTGGTCCATCTTCTGCGCCACTTCTTTTCCGGTCAACAATTTCGCCGCCATGAATTACTCCTTATAGAAGAAATTTACCGCAGAGGCCGCAGAGAAATCCTCCACTTCCGCTATTCAAGGGAATGATCCCCGATCACACCATACGAGGGCAAGCTTATATTATACCGTACTCCGCAATCCGAAATCCGCAATTTGGTCATCCCATCTTCTTATACGTTGTTTCCATCACGCTCTTCTCGAGCGCAGCCACCTGTTTCAGGACATCCTGCATCTTCGACCACGTCTGCTTATTGTAGGCCTCGTCCTTGATGTTGTTGACATTGATCTTGACGTTCAGCGCNNGCGACCTCGAGCGACTTGAGCCCGATCTCGAAGGGCACCTGGCAGGCCAGCTTGAGCGCGTCCTGCATCTTCGCAGTGCGCGCGGCCTTCTCGGCGTCGGTGTTCTTCGGCATCTTGTAGACCTCGGAGAGCCCGCCGTAGACCTCGGTGTCCTTCTGGATCAGATCCTGCATCTCGATCCGGAGCTTCTCGGATTCTTTTATCAGCGCTTCGACCTGGGGCTGGACATCCTTGTACTTCTCCTTGCCCAGGGTCAGGCTGCAGACCATGCTGACGAGCCCGGCGCCGAGCGATCCGGTGAGCGCGGCGACGCTGCCGCCGCCCGGTTCGGGCGACTTGCTGGCAAGCTTGTCAAGGAAATGGCGTATGGGCTGGTCGATATACATGGAAACGCACCTCGCATAGGGGGATGGTGGAACGGGGTCAATAGCTTATAAGATTAGTAAAAAGAGGCGTCTTTGTCAATAAAAAATGCCCCCCTCTCCGACATCGCTGTCTTCAAGGGAGGCATTTCAGGGGAGGCGCATACAATTACTGCTTGAAATTAACTATATCCACAGCTTGAGAATAAGTCAAGCATAAAATAGTATAAGTTTATCTTGACTCAAATTATCGGGCTTTGGTATTATACAAAACCTGTCGAGGACAGGCATGATCATGGACATTTCATCGGGCCTTTCGATAACTTCGTTGTTCTTCTCCCTGCTGATGGGGATGGTGTCCTTCGCGTCTCCCTGCATCCTGCCGCTCATCCCGTCCTATGTCTCCTATATCACGGGGATCAGCTTTGACGAGCTGGTCGGGCCGGATTCCCGCAGGAAGAACATCAAGACGACGCTGCTGCATTCGCTGGCCTTCGTGGCCGGGTTCACGGTCATCTTCGTCCTCCTGGGCGCCACAGCGAGCATCGTCGGCCAGCTGATGATCCAATACCTGAAGCCCATCCGCATCGCGGGCGGCGTCCTCCTGATCGTCCTGGGGTTGTTCGTGTCCGATGTCATTCCCATCCCGTTCCTGCAGCAGGACGCCAAGATACATCTGAAGCACCGTCCGGCGGGATTCTTTGGTACCTTCTTCGTCGGAGTGATCTTCGCCGCGGGCTGGACGCCCTGCACCGGGCCGTTCCTCGCCGCGGCGCTCATGCAGGCGGCGCAGGCGGAGACCATGGCCACCGGCATGGTGCTCCTGGTGTTCTACTCCCTCGGGATCGGGATACCCTTCATCCTCTCGGCCATCGCCATCAGCGTCTTTCTGTCCTCGTTCAAGAAGCTGAAGGACCATTTTCACATGATCAAGATAGCGAGCGGGGCCATCCTCGTCATCATGGGACTCCTGCTCATCACCGATAAGTGGACATTGATCACATCCTACCTCATGAACCCGTAAGGGGGCGAACGAACGAATATGGGAGCTGAAAGCCTGGATATCCTGAAGGACAAAGACGCGCCGCTCTATACCATGGGGGTCGCCGCCCGGCTGGTGGGCACGACGGCGCAGACGCTGCGGCTCTATGAAAAACACGGGCTGATCCTGCCGACGCGGGAGCGCCGGAACCGGCTCTATACCGAGAACGATATCAAGTGGCTGCGCTGCATCCGGGAGCTGATCCACAACAAGAAGATCAGCATCGAGGGGATCAAGAAACTGCTCGACTACGCGCCCTGCTGGGAGGTCAAGGACTGTCCTGACGAACGGCGCGTCGTGTGCACGGCATTCACGAACAAGAGCAAGCCCTGCTGGGAGACCACACGCTGCAGGAAGGACGAGGACTGTTCGACCTGTGTGGTCTATCTGAAAGGCGTGAAGAAGGCGGCGAAGAAGTAAGAACTTCAGGAGTCAGGAGACAGAAGTCAGGAGTTAGGAGAAGTGCAAGGCGAACCAGCGCAGTGGATGACGCTGCTCATTCTGTCTCCTGTCTACTGAATTCTGACTCCTTGTCGTTCACGGATGTTCCTCAACCCACACCACGCCGTCCGGCGTGGTCTCTTTTTTCCAGATCGGCGTTATCCGCTTCAATTCATCGATGCAGAACCGGCAGGCCTGGAACGCCTCGTCCCGGTGGCCGGCCGCCACGACGATCAGCACGATGTCCTCGCCGATTGGCAGCGTCCCGACGCGGTGGATGATGGTCGCGTCGATGACGCCATAGTCCTTGATGGCCCGGTCGCGGATCTCCGCCAGCTTCTTCTCGGCCATGCCCGGATAGTGTTCGAACTCGAGCTTGGCCACCGATTCTCCTCGCGAGATGTCCCGGGTCGTGCCCAGGAACGTGACGATGCCGCCGATGGAGCTCGATGTCTTCTTGATCTTTGCGATCTCCGCGTCGAGCGAAAAGGGCTCGGCCTGGACGCGGACGAAGCCCTGCAGCTCCTGGCCCCCGGAGAAGGGCGGCATGAGCCCGACCTCGTCGCCGTCCTTGAGCGGCGCGTCCTGCTTCACAATCTCCTGGTTCACCGAGATCAGGATCCGCCCGCAGGACAGGCTGTCCTTCAGCGCGGGGAAACGGCTGGCGATCACGTCCAGAAGGTCCTTCACCGTCGCCGGCCTTTCGGTAAGGACAACCTCCGGAGTTCCCGCTTTATCCTTGAGCATCGCGAACAACTTTACCGTGATCATGGAGTCATCTCCGTTCGAGCGCCGCTCATTGCGGCATCAGCAGTGTCCGGGACCAGGCGGTTCTCGATCATGCACTGGAGCATTTCGAGCTCGTCCTTGTCGAACCAGGTGAGGCCGCAGTAGCTGCACCGGTCCACCTCGATTAGGTGCGCCTGGCTGTAGAATCCGCGGGACATGGGGTTCTTGCATTTCGGGCAGGAGAGGTGGGGGAGCTGGCCGGCGCTGTTGTCGCTGATCTTCTGATAGATCATCCGGGACTGGTTATCCTTGAGGACCGCCCGGGCAAGGACATTGACCCGCTCCGCGCATGGCCGGTCCCTGCCGGTCCGCGCGATGATCCTCGGGATCCTGCTGTTCTCCACGAGGGTCCCTGCGCAGAAACAGCACGGATAGATGCGGGCCCCTTCATAGGTCGCGGTGACAAGGGGTTGCTTGCAGGCTGGACAGGTAAAACCGTTCGGGGCCGGTTCTGTCCCGTTCAGGCGCTGCAGGAAGATCGTGTTGACGATGGGGTCCTTCCAGGCGCGGTCCGGGGTCCTGCCCTCTTCCGGGACGATCCAGGAAAGGGGGGACAGCCACGGCAGCGCCGTCAACTCCTGGAGCGTGAACGGCCCCTGCCACTGCTGCCGGGGGCTCATGACGAAATACCGCTGTTCGGAAACCAGTTGTCCGGCCGCCGACGTCTGCGCTTCTTTCCGATCAAGCTCGTCGATGCTCACCCGCGCCATCCCGAGCAGGATGTCCATCCTCTTTTTGAGCGGCGGGTGGGTCGAGAGCAGGTCCGCCCAGAAACCTTCGGCCTCATCCAGCGCGGTGGCCTGGGGGTTCACGATGCAGAGCATCTCGAAGCCGCTGCCGATGAATCCTGAACCACGCCAGCTCCGGGAAAGTCGATGGAGCGCCTCGGCCAGCGCAAGAGGATCCCGGGTCATGCGAACCGCGGCGGCGTCGGCGCGATACTCCCGCTCGCGGGAGATGAACATGTTGAGCAGATAGCCCAGCTGCAGAAGGGCTCCCGCAAGGAGGTAGGCCGGCACCGTGGCCCCCCTGCTGTCGGAAGAATACCGGAACTTTTCAACGGCCGACGAGAGTGTGCCGAAGAGGCTGGCTGCGACCGTGGTCTCAAGGCAGTCACCGGAAAGGATGTGGTGCGCCTCATGGCAGACCACCGCCTCGATCTGGGGACGCGTGAGGCGGGAGAGCAGGCCCTCGGTGATGGCGATCAGCGCGTTCCCCTTCAGGTCCTCGGCCGCCAGGGCGTTCAGGGACAGGGACGGGATGACCGCGCATCGGATGGTCCGCTTGTTGCCCGTGACGACATGGACCTCCTCGATGATGTTCGAGAACATCCTGTGGATCTCGTCCTCCGGGTCGGGGGGCCGTGCGTCGAGGCTGTGGAGCACACTGTTCACGGCATCATAGGCCGCGAACCAGAAGTGTATTCCCGCGCCGAGAAACGCCAGCAGGCCCGCGACCACCCAGAAGCGGGGCG
>JAFNGD010000195.1:174-4455 GCA_017885365.1 Nitrospirota bacterium | reverse complement strand
CGAGGCGGCCGATGGATTCCATCTTCTGGGCCTGCAGCAGCTGGGCCTGCAGCCGCTGCCGCTCTGCTTCCCCCTTCTGCCGCTCGACGATCTCCTTTTTCAGGTCCTTCACGGCAATCATGAGCTCGGCGGTCCGCTCTTCGACGACCATCTCGAGGTGCTCGCGGTACTGCCCGAGGTCGTACTGCAGGCCAAGCTCCGCGACCAGTGCCTTACCGCTCAAATACCGCATCAGCAGCATGGTCGAAAAGATCAGGACCATGAACGTGTTCGATATGAGGAAGTCCCGGTGGCCGGCGATGCTTTCCGTGAGCAGGATCGGTATGAGATAGACTGCATAGATCGTCGACGCGATGACCACATGGAACAGGAACCGCGCGGGCACGAAACCCACCACCGAGATGCCGAGCAGGATCATTCCCACGTAGTAAGGTGACTCATGCCCCCCGAATTGCAGGATCATCAGCTCGATGGCCGTTGCGCAGCAAAAGACCATCACGAAGGCCAGTGAGGGAAGATGCCGCCGAGGGATCCGCTTCGTAGGGAAATATACCCCGATCAGCAGAAGGGAAACAATGGCCCGGTAAAGCAGAAACCGGGAAAAGTTCTCAGGCGTAGCGAGATAGTCCAGCCCGGCGAGGGATAAGAAGAGGAAGCATCCCCAGAGGGACGCCCGCTCGAGCCACAGCCGGAAATTGTCGTCCAGTTTTTTCCTTATATATTCTTCTTTTTTCATGGCATCAATAGGCCGTGGCTCTTGTCGCAGTTACGATACTATTGTATCATAGAAGGCATGGCAGTTCACTGACTCTTCCGGGAGGTCCGGTCATGGCTGGAAATACGCTTCGGTTCGTCGTTCACGAGCACCGGTCGAAACGGCTCCATTATGATTTCCGGCTCGAGATAGGCGGCGTTCTCAAGTCCTGGGCCGTCCCCAAGGGGCCGTCCCTGGACCCTGCGGACAAACGACTGGCGGTCATGGTGCCGGACCATCCGCTGGAGTATATCGACTTCGAGGCCGTCATCCCCGAAGGGCATTACGGCGCGGGGCCGGTGGTCGTGTGGGATGATGGGGAGTTCGTCCCGCTCGATACTGATGACCCGGAGCGTTCACTGAAGACCGGCAAGCTCAGCTTTGAACTGAAGGGGAAGAAGCTGAAAGGCGCCTTCGCGCTGGCGCAGATGAAGCATCTGCCGAGGTCGACGGGCAAGGAATGGCTCTTGATGAAGAAGAAGGATGCTCACGCGAAGAAAGGCTACGAGGTCAAGACCGAGCTCACGCCGGCTCGGCTCAAAACCTTGAAAGAAAAGGTGCCGCCCTGCGAGACGGAGTGAAGAGGCGTCACGTGCACCGACCCTTGATGAACGGATTAAAAGTTTCTGTGCAGCAAGCTGCAGGGAATCTTCGATCCTCAAGGCAGTTTCGTCATTCTTATCGCCCTCTCCTGGATGCAAAGCGAAAGGCCGGCCTAAGGCATGCAGCTATTTGTGGGCTTGCATATACAGCAAGACTGTTTTATTATTGATGACACGGCAGCACGCACGGGGAATGGAGCCGCGTTGTTGCGCCATGGATGCGGTCCGCGCAAACATTCGTGGTGAGGAGCGGGATCTCCGCTCCGGGAAATTCATCAGGACCACGAGCAGGGAAATGCCGAAAGACGAACTCATCTTTGGTCTTCGTTTCGAATCGAACGCCGAGCTCAATCCGACGCAGGACGAACTCGGGCATTTTCTCGCGAGCACCCGAAAAGCAGGCAGCCGGGAGCTGCACAGCAGCGACTTTGCCCGGTACCACGGTCTGATCGAAAGCATCCGGGAATTCGCGCACCGGCAGCACTTCGACACGGAGGTGCAGGACATCCGGGACAGAATGTTCTACGGCGTGCTCGGTTTTTCGCAATTCGCCCATCCCACCTTGGAGCTTTCCGTGGGGCAGTTCAAATATCATCTCCACATGCTTGCGGCGCTCGATTTCCGGAAGCCGGCGGCGTTCATCAAGACCGCCGAAGAAGAGATCGCGGGCCTCAACCCGAAGAGGAAGGACGATGCGGCCAGGCGGGAGCGTTTGCGCGGCATGGTCGAGGAGCGGAAGCAGACGCTCGCCGCCCTGAGGAGGCGGCGCTCGGACCTAGCCCAGGAACTGCGCTACATCGCGCAATACATCAGGGACAACCTGGTCAGGATCGAACGCCTCTGTGAAGCATCGATCGTCATCCTCGTCGACATCATGGTCTCGCAGCAGGCGGAGCGACGGCTGGTTGGGGACATCGAGGAGCAGTTCAAGGACAGCATCAAGGACCCCCTGCAGGGCGGTCCGGTCACCCGGCAACAGCTTGAGGATGCCAGAAAAGACGTCACCGTGCTCGCCCGGGAGATCGCGGCCCTTGTCCGGGAGGATATTTACGCGCTGACGGGGTTGTACGAGGCCATCCACGAGCATGTTCGGCGCAGATCCGGAGCGATCGATGTTCTGCTGGCGAAGACCGGTGGCGGGCGGGACGACCGCGGTGATCAGGATCTGACGGTATTCACGGAGATCGAGCAGGTTCTTGTCGCTCTCATCAGGGACTACCGTCTCGAACTGAATGCGGGTATTGTGCGCAGCGAGACCGCGTATGACGGCGTCTTGCGGGAAAAACGGCGTTACCTGCTCGACCACATCTTTACTCTCTTTGAACAGGAACGCAGGACGCGGGCTGACCGGCGAACAGGCAAAGACCGGAGAAAATATCCTCTCCCCACGCTCCTCCCGCGCGAGCGAAGAGCAGGGAAGGAGCGGAGGACCCGCAAAAGCCGGCGACGCTGACGTCCAGGCGTAGGAAAGCTGCGAGGTCAAGGCCGAGTTCACGCNNCCGACATAAAGCAACTACCGGAAAAATGTAGGGATCAGAAGGTCGGGAGGGAGGTTCTCCTGATTCCTGACTCACTGCTCTATTTCCCGAATCCTCCCTCGAAGCTGAACTCCTCCGCCTTCTTGCGCTGCGACGGGGTCTCCCGCTCCTGCAGGGCAGGCGTAAGATCCTCCCTGTTCCCCGGCCGTCCCACTGCCGCCATTGCCTCCACCTGGTATTCGTCGGTCACGTTGAGAAGCTCTTTTGCCTTGTCGTAATTGAACCCCTGCATCCCGTGAACGACCAGTCCCATCATCGTGCCCTGAAGCGCGAAGCTGAACCATGCCGCGCCGGTGTCGTAGGAGTGCGTCCGCGCCGGCTTGCCGTTATCAAAGGTCGTCTTCGAGACTGCGACGATTAGAACGGCAGCGTCCTTGCACCACACCTGGTTGCCTGGCGCTAGGAGCCCGAAGAACTTCTCCCAATACGGCGTGTTCCGGAGCGCGTAAAGGAACCGCCAAGGCTGGTTGTTCATGGACGACATGGCCCATCGCGCCGCCTCGAACATCCGCATCAGCTCTTCCCGGGTGATCTCTTCTCCGGTCATAGCGCGCGGCGACCAGCGGTTGACGAAGAACGGCGATATCTCGTGGTCCGGCTTCCGGACGTCCTGGCCTTTGATCTCAGTCAAAACCCTTGTCATCGTTACCTCCTCGGAAATATAACCGCGGGTTCCGCTTCGCCGAACACACAGAGAGAACCGGCCAAATGCTTTGAACTGCTAAAGCGCAATGGTCACGAGGCCTTCCTGAGGACATCTCTTGATCCAGGTCTTCTTCGCGTCCTTCGCGCCTTCGCGGTGAGATGATATTCTGTTACTTTAATGTTCCGGACCTACACCGCCCGCTTGTGCTGGTAGTACCATTCGATCTGTTGCTTCGTCGCTTCCTGGTCCACGTTCTCCTGCTCAACGAGATCACCAGCTTCGTGCGGCAGCAGGACCTCCTTCAGCTTCCATCTGCCGTCCAGCCTTCCGAAGGTGAGGTACTGCTCGAAGGCAGTGACGTCCTCATCCCGCTGGGCAACGCTACCCGCGATCTTCATCACCTTCTGGCTGTGTGCCCGAATGCGCGCGACATATTCGTCCTGCGAATTGTCCGCGAAGTTTCGGACCAGCACCAGTTCCACCTTCCTGACTGCGAGGTTCCGGAACTCAAGGGTGACGCCCTTTTCCCGGTTCTTCGCGATGGCCTCGTGCAGGTCCCGGGCAAGCTCCGGGAACAGGTCCGCTGCGGGGACCGCTGCCGAATCGCCTGCCTCCCACGCCCCGATCAGGGTGAGGAACACGCTCCTGCTCAGGAGCATCATCTTCTTCCGGTCCCAGATGCTGTCTGTCTTGACGAGGAAATTGAGCATCCTCTCGACGCGGCGCTCCTTGGTCATCACC
>JAFNGD010000195.1:0-157 GCA_017885365.1 Nitrospirota bacterium | reverse complement strand
TGTCGGTGAACTGCTCGAAGAAGTTGTCGTCGTTCAGGATATCGGACTCGGCGGTCTGCTCGATCTCCCGAAGGAGCCATTTATCCTGATGATAGTGGAAGGTCCAGAATTCCTGGAACTGCGACGGCGACTGGTCGCCCCGGAGCCGCTCCTGCGT
>JAFNGD010000194.1 GCA_017885365.1 Nitrospirota bacterium | reverse complement strand
TGCCCGGAATGGCCGGGCCGCCGATCTCCTTCACCAGCCCGTCGTACCGCCCGCCGGCTGCCACGGTGTTCTGGGCCCCTGCGTGTTCCATGACCAGTTCGAAAGTCGTCCTGGTGTAATAGTCCAAGCCGCGCACCAGCCGCGGGTTGACCACGAAGGGAATGCCAAGCTTCTTGAGCCCGCCCTCTACCGCAGTGAAATGGTCCTTGCAGCCGCTGCAGAGATAATCCAGCATGACCGGCGAATCGCCGAACTTATCAGCATCCACCTTGCAGTCAAGCACCCGGAGCGGATTCGTCTCGTACCTGCGCTGGCAGTCCGCGCAGAGGGACGGGAGCTTTGCCTGGAGATATGCCTTGAGCGCGTCGCGGTACCCCCCGCGGCATTCGGCATCGCCCAGGGAGTTCACCTGGAGGGTGAGCCCGGTGATGCCCAGCCGTGCGAACAGCCGGTGGAGCATGACCAGGATGTCGATGTCCACGTAGGGGTGCGTTCCCCCCAGGGCCTCGACGCCGATCTGATAGAACTGCCGGTACCGTCCCTTCTGCGGACGCTCATGCCGGAACATGGGGCCGAGATAGTAGAGCTTCACCAGCTGGCTGTCGGCGTACAGCTTGTGCTCGATGAACGCCCGCACCACTCCCGCGGTCCCCTCCGGCCGGAGCGTGATCTTCCTGCCGTCGCGGTCCTCGAAGGTGTACATCTCCTTCTCCACGATGTCCGTGGAAGCGCCGATGCTGCGCGCAAAGAGCTCTGTGTACTCGAACACCGGCACGCGGACCTCGGAAAACCCGTAGTCCTCGAAGAGCTTGCGCGCCGTGGTCTCCAGATGCTGCCATGCGGGCATGTCCTCCGGCAGCACATCCTTGACCCCTTTGATCGCCTGAATGCTCAATGTATGCTCCTGCTGAGTAATTGGTGATTAGTAATCAGTGATCAGGAATCGGTACGTAGTAACGAGTGATCAGTGATTGTTGCGCCTGACCATCTAATAACTGAATCACTGATGACTTAATGACCCAATTACTGTTTCTCACGGTTTTCGAATAAGCTTCCACGGATGTTTCTTCACATCGTCGGTCATTTCCTTCAGATTGTTCGTGATCTCTTTCACATTCTCCATGGTCGCGTCCACGTTCTTCCGGTTCTCGCCCACGAGCTTATCGGTCTTTTCGGTGATCTCCTTGAGATTGGCGACGCTGGCGTCGACCTTCTTGAGCAGATCGGGCAGGTTCTTGAGCGTCTCCGCGACCTCGTCCTTGCTCGAGGTCATCACCTTGACGTTCTCGGTGATCTCGTTCACATTCTGCACCGCGCCCTTGATGTTCTTCGCCAGCGCGGGATCGCCGACGGTCCGTTCCACGTTTTGTACGATCTTCTCGATGTTCTGCGCAACACCCTGCAATTTGCCCACGACCTCCATTGCCATCCTGGTGAGGTCCTCCATCTTGAGGGATTCCTCGCCGTAGAGGACCGCGCCCGGCCTCAGCGGCTTCGCACTCGGCGTTCCTCCGCTGATGTCGACGTATTTCTTGCCCACCAGCCCAAGCGTCTTGATGGAGGCCTTGACGTCCTCCTTGATCACCGCGTCCTCGAACACGTCGAGCGTCAGTTCAACCTTGTTGCCGAGCTCGGGGACCACCCGCATGTTGCTGACCCTGCCGATGCGGATGCCGGAAATGCGGACGTTCGCGTGCTTTTCGAGGCCGTCGTTCGACAGGAAGAGGACCTTGTATTCCTTCCTCTTCTTGAAGATGCCCTGGAGGTCGCTTACGGAAAAAAGCATGACTACCGTGATGACGAAGGATGTCAGGATGAAAGCGCCGGCCCGGATCTCGCTCTTGCGATATTGCATTCTTTGACCTCACGATCAGAAAGCACAGTTTCAGCTGCAGAAGTACCACAACACGGCAATGCGGGCGGAGGGCATGCTGCACCCTGCTCATCCGCGCTCCGCACTATCTCTATCCCACCAACAGGTCTTCCCGGAAGTCCTTGCTCGAGGCCCGGAACGAGATGGGGCCGTCCGGGCTGCCGGTAATGAATTGCTGCACCAGCGGGTCCGTGCTCTGCCGGATCTCCTGGGGCGTACCTGTCGCCAGGACCTTCCCCAGGTAAAGGATCACGATCCGGTCCGCGGTCCTGAGCGCCTCTTCCACGGCATGGGACACGACGATGCACGAGATCCCCATGAGGCGGTTCAGATCCGCAATGAGCTTCGTGATCACGGACCTGCCGATGGGGTCCAGACCCGATGTCGGCTCGTCGAAGAAGATGATGGCGGGATCGAGCGCAAGCGCCCGCGCGAGTGCCACGCGCCGCTGCATGCCCCCCGAGAGCTGGGACGGCATGAGGTCCTCGAAGTCGCGGAGACCGACCAGCTCCAGCTTCATCTTGATCATGATCCCGATGATGTTCTCGTCGAGGGCCGTGTGCTCGCGCATCGGGAGCGCGATGTTCTCGGCAACAGTCAGGTGATGGATGAGCGCTCCCTGCTGAAACAGCATGCCGATCCTCTTGCGGTACGGGTCCAGCTCCCGCTCCGGCACGTTCGTGATGTCCCTTCCCTCGAACAGGACCTCGCCTGCGTCGGGCCGTACGGCGCCAATCATGATTTTGAGGAGCGTGCTCTTCCCGCTGCCGCTGGTGCCGAGGACATAGGTGATCTTCCGTTCCTCGGCCGAAAAGGACACGCCGTTCAGGACGGCCCGTCCTCCGTAGTTCTTGACGATATTTTGTATGGTGAACATAATGCAGTGATCAGTAATTAAGTAATTGGTTATTAAGACATCAGTGAATGAGTCATTAAACTAAGTAATAGGAAACTCAGTTATCTGAATAAGCATTAATGAGCCCTTGCAACATCCGGCTGACCTCAGCCAATCGCATCTGCGTGCCGTCATAATTTTCTGCCTTGATGTATTTCAGTCGCGATGCGATCTCCAGCTGCGCATCCAATTCGCTCAAGGAACCCCTCGCAATCGAGTAGAATTGTACCTTTCCCAGCTTGTCCTTCCGTGCTGCACCTTCCGCAATGTTCGATGCGATCGAGACGGCAGCCCTTCGCATCTGCGACGATAGTCCATACATCTCCTGCTTCGGAAGCGCATCTGTTATGCAGTAGAAATCTTCGACGACAGACATCAACTTCTCCCACAACTTCAACCTCTTATGTGGCCTAATCGTCAAATCAAGCTGAATCGTCATCTCCTTA
This sequence comes from Nitrospirota bacterium, assembly GCA_017885365.1. The sequence goes on along the minus strand of JAFNGD010000194.1, from coordinate 4,613 downwards.
ATCTCTCAATCACTAATAACTAATCGCTGCTTTACCCATAGAACGCCGTTGTCAGGACCGTGTCCAGGACAACGATCGTGAGCGTGGACCACACGACCGTCACCATGGTCGCTTTGCCTACTTCCTCGGCGCTGCCTTCGACGATGAGACCGCGATAGCAGCCGATCATCACGATCGAGACGGCATAGACAAAGGCCTTCACGGCGCCAGACAGGACGTCCGTGGGCGTGAGGACATCGAGGATCCCCGTGAGATAGACGTTGGGGCCCATGCCGAAGCGGCTGACGCAGAAGAGCAGGCTTGCGAAGACCGCCGCAAAGCTGCCGAGCACCGTCAGGGCAGGCAGCGCGATGACCATCCCTAGGAACCGTTGCACCACCAGGAACCGCACGGGGCTTATCGCCATGACCTCGAGGGCAAGGATCTCCTCGGTCGCCTTCATGGTCCCGATCCGCGCCGTGAACGCCGCCCCCATCCGACCTGCAACGATGATCCCCGTGAGCAGCGGCGCCAGGAAACGGTACACCGTCACCACAACGATGCCGGGGATGGCGTTCAAGAGACCCAGGTCATCGAGATTGAACGCGATCACCACGGTCAGGCCGATGCCGAGCAGCGACGAGACCAGCAGGACCAGGGGGATCGAGAAGGAGCCTATTTCGTCCACGGAGGAAAGGATATGGGCCTGTTTCCGCTTCTTTCGGTCCCTCAGGAGGAGGACCGTCTGGACGAGGGTCTCCCTGAGCAGGTGGAAAATGCTCGTGAGGTCCTGCAGGAAGGTGATGAACATCCTGCCGACATGGCCGAACAGATTCATCATTTACTTCCTCGCTCGTCGCACGCACGTCCAAACCATCGAAGGAGAATAAGGCGGATTTCCCGGCTTGATGAAAGGATGACCCGTGTTGCAACGAATCCCATTACGCACTTCCTACAAACCAGCCGTCGCGTCGTTCACGCTGGGAAAGATCTCGAATATGCTGGAAAGCCGGGCCAGTTCGAACACGTCCCGCACCGAGGGGCTCAGCTCCGCGAGCCGGAGCTTCATGCCCTGCTTCATGCAGTTCTGCATGGCCTCCACCAGCGTCGCGATGCCGGAGCTGTCCATGTACCGGACGCCGGACAGGTTGATCACGAGGGCCCTCGACCCTGCCTGCTTGAACACCTCGGCGAGGCCGTTCCGCACGTCCGGCGACGTGTTCATGTCCACATCGCCTTTCAGGCGCATCAGATGGCCGGCGCCGATCTTTTCCATGGTGATCTCAACGTTCATGCCTTCACCTGCTGTTTTTTCTTTTCGAGGGTCAGGAGCGTCCCCTGCCCCTGGTTCGTATCGTAGTTCACCGTTTCAAAGGCCAGGTTGATGAAATGGGTGCCCAGTCCGCCCGGCCGGATGTCCTTCAGGTCGCGGGGGGCGATCGCCGCCCGCTCGACTTTCCTGCCGTAGTCCCGGAGTCGTATCACGAAGCATTCGGCGCCGTCCTCGACGGTCATGGTGATGGTCTTCGTAGGGTCCCCGGCGTACGCGTGCCGGATGATGTTCGAACAGGCCTCGTCAACAGCGAGGACGACCTTCCGCGCTTCCTTCTTCGGAAAGCCCGCACCGAGGATAAGCGGATACAGCGCGCTCCGTACCACGTACAGGTACTTGGGATGGCTCGGTACGGTGAGCGTCACGGTACCGCCTTGTTGTGGCCTGTTGTCATTCATCTGTTCCCTGTCACCGCCTCCGGCTACTTCACCGCGCCGAAGCACACCAGCGTCATGTCGTCATGCTGGGCGCTGAGGCCGGTGAATCGGTTCACATCACCGATGATGGCGTCCTTGAGCCCGCTCGGATGTGCGCCGCTCCGCTTCAGCAGGGCCTCGAACCGCTCGTACCCGTAGAGCTCCTCCCGGGCGTTCATAGCCTCGATGATGCCGTCGGTGTAGAGGATGACCGTGTCGCCCCGTTCGAGCTTCGCCGTCTCCTGCCCGTACTGCATGCCCGGCATCATCCCCAGGGGCGCTCCGCCTGCCGCGGCGAGCTTCACCAGGGAACCGTCGGCCTTCTTGATGATCGGCGGCAGGTGGCCGGCATTCGACAGGATCATTGACCCCGATGCCGCGTCCAGCTCGATGTAGAGCAGCGTGGCGAACATTCCGCGCCGGCTGCGCTCGGCCAGCAGGTCGTTCAGCTTCATGAGCGCCGCTGCCGGCGAGGGCTCGGTGAAGGCCAGCGTCCGCATGTCGCTGCCCAGCTTTGCCATGTAGAGCGCCGCGGGCACGCCCTTGCCCGAGACATCGCCGATGACGATGCCCGTGCGGTTCTTGTCCAGATGGATGAAGTCGTAGAAGTCGCCGCCGACCTCCAGGGCCGGCGTGTAATGGGCGCTGAAGCGGTAGCTCTGCACCTCCGGCGCCTTCTGCGGCAGGAAGCTCTCCTGTACCGTGCGGGCAAACTCCATGTCCTTTACCAGGCGCTGCTTCTCCAGGATCTGCTGGTGCATCCTGGCGTTCTCGAGCGCGATGGCGGCGATGCTGGAAAGCGCCAGGAAAAGCTCCAGGTCGTCCTGGTCGAAGGGCTTCCCGTCCAGCCGGTTGATCACCTGGGCCACGCCGGTAACACGGTCCCCGATCTTGAGCGGGACCGTGATCATGGACTTGGTGCGGTAGCCGGTCGCCTCGTCATTGCCCCGGTAGAACTTCGGATGGGTGTAGGCGTCCTCGAGCAGGAGTGGTTTCCCCTCCTCGGCCACCGTGCCGGCAATTCCCTGCCCCATCTTGAGCCGCACGATCTGCTTGAGCTTCTCGCCGACCGATCCCTGCGCGACCTGATAGATGAGTTCATTGGTCTTCTCATCAACGCGCATAAGGCTCGAGGCATCGGCGTTCATTACCTTCTTCGAGATGGTCATGACGTTCTCGAGGATCGTGTCGATCTCGAGCGACGAACTGATGAGCGCATTCACCTCGATGAGCGTGGAAAGGCGCTTGACCTTCTGGGTCAACCGTGCGATTTCGTTATGGTTTTCCATGAAGTAAAAATATCACATCACGCCGGCGATGGCAACGGGAAAGTAAATTAGATCCAGGTCTTAGGTTATGGGTAATAGGTCAGAGAGGTGGGTTCGAAAGTACCTATGACCTATGACCTATCACCTTTCCTTTTCAGTTCCCGTATCCTCTCCACCACCGGCGGATGAGAATAGTAGAACGCCGCATAGAGCGGGTGGGGATGGAGGTTGGACAGGTTCTCCTTCGTTAACTTGACCAGCGCCGATGCCATGGCGCCGGGATCGCCGGTGAGCTCACGGGCGAACCGGTCGGACTCGCGTTCGTCCCTGCGGGACAGCCAGCTGAAGAGCGGTGTGAGCGGGAACGTCACGATCGAGGCGAGAAAACCGAGGACCACGACCTTGGCGAAGAAGGAGGCGTTTCCCAGGCGGATAAGGTCCGAGAGCCAGTTCCCCTGCAGGAGCCGGAAGCCGGCCGCGATCCCGATGAACACCATGATCTCGGTCATGACGATCCGTTTCAGCACATGCTTTTTCTTCCAGTGGCCCACTTCGTGCGCAAGCACCGCCAGAACCTCGTCCTGGGTCATCTGCTGGAGCAGTGTATCGAACAGTACGATCCGTTTCACCTTGCCGATGCCGGTGAAGTAGGCGTTCGAGTGGCGGCTCCGGCGCGACGCGTCAACCTGGAACACCCGGCTCACCCGGAGCCCCGCCTTTTCCATGAGCGCACGGATGCGGGCCTCCAACCCCTCGACCTTGACCGGCTCGAACTTGAAGAACAGCGGCTCGATCACATACGGCGAGATGTACATCATGAAGACACCGAAGGCCAGGAAGAACAGCCAGACCCAGAGCCACCACCAGGCGGGGCTGGCCTGGACCAGCCAGAGTGCGGCGAGCACCACGATGGTGCTCAGGACCGCCCCGATCGCGAGCCCCTTCAGCAGGTCGATGATCCAGAGCTTCAGGGTCATGGTGTTGAAGCCGTACTTGCTCTCGATGCGGAAGTTCCGGTACAGGCTGAACGGAACGCCCATGACCGTCTGGGCAAGCATGAGGAACAGGACGAACAGGACGCCGTTCACCGGGAAGGACCCCGTAAGGGAGGATGCCCATTGGTCATAGGCGCCCAAGAGGCCCAAAAAGAGAAAAGCAAGGAGGACCAGGTTGTCGACGACCGACTCAAGGAGTCCGAAGCGGCTGTTCTCGACCGTGTAATCAGATATCTTCCCGAGCGTGGCAGGGTCCACGACGCCTTCGAACTCCGGCGGCACCGTGTGACCATGCTCCCGGAGATGGGACAGGTTGAGGTATTTAAGCGCGTAGCCGGTACCAACAACGGCCAGATAGGCGAGGAAGACCAGGAGTCTCATGGGGCCATCATACCCGCATTCGGCACGCCGGTCAAGGAGGAGACCGCGCGCAGGGCTACATCCTGAGCAGCCGGAAGAAGTTGTCGATGAGCGTCGGGTTGAAGGCCTTCCCGGCCCCGCCCTTCAGGATCGACTCGATCTTGCTCATGGGCTGGGGCTCCTGGTAGGACCGCCTGCTCCGCATCGCATCGAACACATCGGACACGGAGATCATCTGGCTCGCGATGTTCGGCGTCCAGCC
>JAFNGD010000193.1 GCA_017885365.1 Nitrospirota bacterium | reverse complement strand
CAGAAGCTCATCGAGGAGGCGCCGTCGGCCGTCGTGGACGGACCGCTCCGGAAGCGGATGGGGGACATGGCCATCGCTCTCGCGCGTTCAGTCAAATACCGGAATGCCGGAACGATCGAGTTCCTAATGGACGAGGACCGCAGCTTCTACTTCATGGAAATGAACACCCGGATCCAGGTCGAGCACCCGGTAACCGAGATGGTAACGGGCGTGGACCTTGTCAAGGAGCAGATCCGCGTCGCTTCAGGATTACCGCTGTCCTTTACCCAGGACCAGGTGTGTGTCCGGGGACATAGCATTGAATGCCGGGTCAACGCCGAGGACCCGGTGAAATTCACGCCCTCTCCCGGCACCATCACGGCCTATAATCCTCCCGGCGGTCCCGGTGTGCGGGTCGACACGGCTGCATACACCCAGTACGTCATCCCGCCGTACTACGACTCCATGATCGCCAAGCTCATCGTGTACGCCGATACCCGCGATGAGGCCATCATGCGGATGAAGCGGGCACTGGACGAGTTCATCATCGAAGGCGTTAAAACGACCATTCCCATGCACAAAACGATCCTTGCGGAAGAGGACTTCCAGACAGGGAACATCTCCACCAAGTTCATGGAGCGCTACTATAGCCCGCCGAAATGAAATCCGGGGTCTGTGCCTCATCCTTGACGCGGACCTCTTGAGGACCGGGGCCGAAGATGCAGCGCAGGTCGCCCTCGAAGCAGGCATTCGGCTATTCCAGTACCGGGACAAGAGTGGGAACCGCAGGGCCATCTACGAGACCTGCCTTCGCCTTGCCGTCCTCTTGAAGCGTTCAAACGCCGTATTCATCGTGAACGACCATCCTGACATCGCGATGGCCGTGGACGCTGATGGTGTGCACCTGGGGCAGGACGACCTGCCGGTCGAGCTGGCGCGCAAGCTCATGGGTGGCGGCAGGATTATAGGCGTATCCACGCACAGCGTCGAGCAAGCCAGAGCAGCCCAGTCCGCCGGTGCGGATTATGTCGGCTTCGGTCCTATCTTCACGACCAGGACGAAGGATGCCGGCCCGCGCCAGGGCATCGAGGGTCTCCGCCAGGTACGGAAGGCTGTGACGCTTCCGGTGATTGCAATAGGCGGCATCAACGGCGGGAACCTTGATGAGGTGCTCAGGGCAGGGGCTGACGGCGTAGCGGTCATCAGCGCCATTCTTGCCGCGCCGGACCTGCGCGAGGCGGCGCGCGGGATGGTCGATCGCATCAAAAGAACGCTGGTTTCATAAAACTGGCTCTGAGGGGGGAACAAGCGATGGTTCAGCGATTCGGCGTCTATGTGGCGGTCTGTGCGGCCGCATGCATGATGATCGGGTGCACGGCACAGGACCAGAAGGTAATCAGGATCGGTGCAGCCGGTCCCATGACGGGCGACCAGAGCAAGATGGGCATTGACCTGAGGAACGGCGCGGAGCTCGCCGTAAGCGAATGGAACGAAAAGGGCGGAGTCCTGGGCAAAAAGATCGAGCTGCTTGCGGGGGACGACCAGGCGGACCCCAAGCAGGCGGTGTCCATTGCGAACAAGTTCATCAACCAGAAGGCGGTCGCGGTCGTGGGACACTGGAACTCGAGCTGTTCGATCCCGGCAGCGAAGTACTATAACGACGCGAACATGGTCATGATCAGCCCTGCCACGACGAACCCTCAGTTCACGCTCCAGGGATTCAAGAACGTGTTCCGGGTGTGCGGGACCGACGACCAGCAGGGCAGGGTTGCCGCGGAGTTCGTCCTGCGGTCCTTGAAGCCGAAGAAGGTCGCTGTCATCCATGATAAGACCGCCTACGGGCAGGGCCTCGCGGATTACTTCAAAAAGGCGCTGGGCACGGGTACGGAAGTGGTCTACTACGGCGGGATCGTGCAGCGGGACCCGGACTACAAGGCGGTGTTGACGGCCATCAAGGAAAAGAAGCCGGAGGCGTATTTCTTCGGCGGGGTCTATCCCGAGGCCGCGCGCCTGGTGCGACAGTCCAAGGAACTAGGCCTGACAATCCCTATGGTCACCGGGGACGGTGTTTATGATCCGACCTTCATCAACATCGCCGGGAAAGCAGCCGAGGGGACCTACGTGACGTTCGGCAAGGACCCTTCAGGGTTGTCGACAGCGAAGACCTTCAACGAGAGATACCGGGCCAAATACGGAGAACCGGGCCCCTACTCGATCTATGCCTATGATGCGGCCAATATCATCCTGACGGCCATCAAGGAAACGGGCACGACCGAGGGGACGAAAGTGGCCGAGTACATCGCGAAGAGCACGTTCAAAGGCGCGTTCGGCGACATTTCCTTTGACAAGAACGGTGACGTGACAAAGGCGCCGTACGTCGTCTGGGAAGTGAAGAGCGGAACGTTCAGNNGCCGTGAAGGGGTCCGACAGGGTGCCGTTGAAGCTCCCTGCAGCAAGCTGCAGGGAATCTTCGATCCTTAAGGTAGTAGTTTTATTCTAATCGCTCGCTAACCCCGTAGCAAGCTACGGGGAATGCGCTCGCTCCTGGATTCACGAAGGGACCGGAGTTACGGTCTCTCCCTAACCATGTTCGCCCAACAGATCATCAACGGACTAGCCCTGGGCGCGGTGTACGCACTGCTGGCGCTGGGGTACACCATGGTCTACGGCATCCTCCAGCTCATCAACTTCGCCCACGGCGAGGTGTATATGCTGGGCGCCTATCTGGGCATCATCGTGCTCGGCGCGTTGACCGCGCCGGGGATGCCGTCCCTGGGCATGGTGGCCACCCTGGCCATCACCCTTTCCCTCTCCATGCTGTTCTGCGCCGCCTATGGCGCTATGATCGAGCGGACGGCCTACCGGCCGATCCGCAAGGCGGCCAAGCTTTCTCCCTTCATCAGCGCCGTCGGCGTGTCGATCATCCTCCAGAACATGGTCATGCTCTCCCAGGGAAAGGAATACAAGTATCTTCCCCAGGTCATCACCCTCGAAGGATTCGTCCTCTTCGGCGCGAAGATATCGCCGGTCGAGATCATCATCCTCGGGACGTCGCTGCTGATGATGGTCGGCCTGCAGCTCTTCATCACCCGGACGCGGCTCGGCAAGGCCATGCGGGCCACCTCCCAGGACATGACCATGGCGGGACTGGTCGGGATCGACATCAACCGGGTCATCTCCGTCACGTTCATGATCGGATCGGCCCTTGCTGCCGTAGCGGGGGTCATGGTCACGCTGTACTACGGCGTCGTCCACTTCTTCATGGGCTATACGGCCGGCCTCAAGGCGTTCACTGCCGCCGTGCTGGGGGGCATCGGCAGCATCCCCGGCGCCATGCTGGGAGGCTTCACGCTCGGCCTCATCGAGAACTTCGGGGCCAGCTACATCTCCAGCGTGTACAAGGACGCCTTCGCGTTCCTCGTCCTGATCATCACGCTGCTCCTGAGGCCTTCCGGGCTGCTCGGGCAGAAGGCCGTGGATAAAGTCTAGAAAAAGGGAGGGCAGGCGTGCAGGAAGTTTTATCCAGCACTCAGGTAACCACGCTGCTTCTTCCCGCTCTGTACCCTGCTGCTGTCCGACTTTCTTCATTTCGTTGATGTTCAGGAGGATCCCTTGTCCGATATCAAGAAGATGTACAAGACCATCATGGCGGACAATTTTCCGTTGGAAATGAACATCACCTTTGGCGACAGAAAGCTGTCATACCGGAAACGCTCATGGAAACTGGCCGACGAAGGCACCGGAGAATTGATCGAAAAGGGCCTCCGCTACGGAGATAACCCGGACCAGCAGGCGGCCATGTACCAGCTGGTGAGCGGGAACCTGGAGCTTGCCGGCGTGAAGTTCATCGAACCGGGCAACGGCCTGGTCAGCGGCATCACCGAGGACCAGATGGTCCAGGCGGGGAAGCATCCCGGTAAGACGAACTTCACCGACCTTGACAATGCGCTCAACATCCTCAAGTTCCTTGCGGACAGGCCGGCTGCGGCCATTATGAAGCATAATAATCCCTGCGGGGTCGCCTATGGCAGGACAACGGCCGAGGCCTACGAGCGCGCCAACATGGCGGACCGCATCGCGGCCTTCGGCGGATGCCTCGCGGTCAACCGGCCCATTGACCGACAGACCGCGGAGCTGGTGAACGCAAATTATCTGGAGGTCGTGGCCGCGCCGGAATTCGAAGAAGGCGCACTCGATATCCTGTCCCGGAGGAAGAACCTGCGCATCATCCTGTTGGAGAAGATGGCGGAACTTGCGAAGTACCGTGATCTGAGCTTCGTCGAGTTCAAGTCGCTCATCGATGGCGGGATCATCGTCCAGCAGTCCCAGAAGAACCGGATCCGGACGAAGAAAGACTTCCAGCAGGCGAAGGCCGTGTTCAAGGGGAAGGAGTATGCCACGGACAGGATGCCGACGGAACACGAGTATGCCGACATGCTGTTCGGCTGGAACGTGGAGCAGGGGATCACGTCAAACTCGGTCATCTATGTGAAGGACGGAGTGACCGTCGGTATCGGAACCGGAGAACAGGACCGGGTCGGCGTCGCTGAGATTGCGATCTTCAAGGCCTACACCAAATATGCCGATGCCCTGTGTTTCAAAAAATATGGGGTGCCCTACAAGCAGTACGAGCTGGAGGTTGGTCAGGGAAAACGGGAGAAGGGGGCGCTCGCGGAGATAGATGCCCAAACCAAGAAGGACAAAGGCGGGCTCATCGGGTCCGTCATGGTATCGGATGCGTTCTTCCCCTTCCGGGACGGTGTGGACGCGGGCATCAAAGAGGGGATCACGGCAATCGTCCAGCCCGGGGGATCGGACCGGGACCATGAGTCGATCATTGCCTGCAACGAGGCGGACCCCAAGGTCGCCATGGTTTACACGGGCCAGCGGGTCTTCAAACACTAAGCGGGAGCGGGGCACGTGCTCTCACGGGGGAGTGCTGGGAACGGGAGCGGGGCTATTTGGCCGATAATTTGCTGACCGCATCCTTGGCGTGGGACGCCATGTCCTCGAATGCGTAGAGCATGCACAGGTAGTTCGATGAGGCCTTGGGAGAACATTCACCGGCCACCAGACGGTCCTCATGGGATGTGGCAAAGTCATTCGACATTCTGATCATGGCGTCGCTGTCGATCCTGACGGTCTCCCTGCTTTCCGGGGATGCGGTCACGATGGATTCCCCCGCTTTTTTAAGCAACTCCTTCCCCTTTGCGAGCATCCTGCCGGTCTCCTGGATGGCCTTGTCGCTGAACAGCAGACCTTCCTTGATCTTGACCCGGACATTGCTGACAACGCGTTCGATGCTGACGGCGATCTTCTCGATGTGCACGGGAACGGAGAGGATGGCGCGGGCAGTGCTGTCGGACGGTGCCAATTTGGCGAGCTTTTCGGTAAGGGCGTCCTCCTGGCTCCGGATCTCCTGAGCGAGGGACTCGGCCTGATCCAGGGACCCGACCTTGTTCTTCATAAAGGCGTCCTCGGTGAGTTCAAGCATCTGCTCTGCCTTGTGCATGAGAAGGTAGAGGTCTTTTTTTATGTCCTTCAGAGCCTGGTCCGGCATGGTCGCATCTCCTTTTCCCGTTGTGCTCCTAGGTTGGTTGAAAAAATATAGCAGAAACCTGCGTCCCTATCACCTTAAATTTATTAATATCGCTATTTTCAGGATTTATAGAATCCCTGCAGCGGCCTGCTTCGGACCAGCTCGTCGATACCGCAGCAGCGAAGACGCCTCTGATCGTATTGTAGCACAGGAAACCCGGTTTTTTCTTGACTTGGACCCGACCGCTGGTATAATCAGCCCGACACGTTCATCCCCATCAGCACCGAGCCGGAGCGCAGCATGGCCTTTTTCGCCGGAGATATTTTTATCAGCGACGTGTACAAGAAACCGGTGCTCGACCAGACAGGGGAGGAGATCGGGAAGCTGAAAGATATCACGGTCGGACTCGGCGACCCCTTTCCCGCGGTCACGACGCTCGTCGTGGTCTCCGGGAAGCAGACCTTCCTTATATCCTGGCACCAGGTCAACCTGTTCAATAAGCGCGTGATCTCGGTGAACGTGCTGCGAAAGGACCTGCAGCCCTCGGAGCCTGCCCCCTCGGACATCCTCATCAGCCGCGACCTCCTGGACAAACAGATCGTGGACATCAACGGCGCCAAACTGGTGCGCGTCAACGACCTCCGGCTGGGCGACGTGAACGGGAAAATGTGCTTTGTCGCGGTCGACATCGGCCTCCGGGGCATCCTGAGACGGCTCGGCCTCGAATCGCGGGGCGAATGGTTCTTTTCGCTCTTCGGCTACCGCATGCCGCACACCCTCATCGGCTGGCATTACCTCCAGCCGGTCCAACCCAAGCTCTCACGGCTGACCCTGACCATATCACGCCAAAAGGCGTCCAAGCTGCACCCGGCCGACCTCGCGGAGATCATCAGCGAGGTCTCGCAGAAGGAACGGACCGCGATCTTCGGGACCCTCGACGTGGAGACCGCGGCCGAGGCGCTCCACGAGTTGGAACCCAGCGTGCAGGCGGATATCATTGATGATATGTCCAAGGAAAAAGCCTCGGATATCCTTGAACAGATGCCCCCCGACGAGGCCGCCGACGTGCTCGGCGACCTGCCGGAGAACAAGGCCAAGGAGCTCATCGGCCTTATGGAAAAAGATGAGGCCGAGGATGTCAGGGAGCTGCTCGAGCACGAAGAGGATACCGCTGGCGGCCTCATGACCACCGAGTACCTTGCTTTCCCGCCCGACATGACCGTCGAGGATGCTATTCGGGAGCTCCGGCTCGAGGCTCCCGACGTCGAGACCGTCTACTATCTCTATATTCTTGACGATAACGAGCGCCTGATGGGCGTGGTGACGCTGAAAGACCTGATCCTCGCCAGGCCGGAGACCTTTATCAGGGACATCATGCGGTCACCGGTCAAGACGCTCCCTCTGGAAACCGGACAGAAGGACGTTGCCGAGTTCATCTCGAAGTACAACCTACTTGCCGCTCCCGTCGTCGACGAGAACATGGTGCTGCGCGGGATCGTGACCGTGGACGACGTCGTGGATATTCTCCTTCCCCCGGCGTCACGGAAGAGAAGACGAAAATTGTAGTCCGGCCGGTCTCGAGCGGATCCGGGTCAGCAGCTTGCTGTCCGCAATCCTCACCAACATCAACGTATTGCCACTGCCGATGAGGTTGACCCGTGCGATATTTTGAGCGCATCAAGAACACGTTCGTGAACAATCGTTATCTCGCGATCCTGTCGGTCATCGGACCGGGGTTCATCGCGGGCAACGCGGGCAATGATGCCGGCGGCATCGCTACATACTCTATTGTCGGCGCGCGCGAGGGCTATGGGCTTCTGTGGGCGCTCATCCTCATCACGTTCGCATTGGCGGTGATCCAGGAGATGTCGTCACGGATGGGGGTCGTGACGGGCAAAGGATTCGGTGACCTGGTCCGGGAGCAGTTCGGCATACGGGTGACGCTCGCCATCATGGCGCTGTTCGTGTTCGCGAACGTTACCGTCATCATCGCCGAATTCGCCGGGATCGCGGCGAGCATGGAACTCTTTGGCGTGCACAAGAACGTGTCCGTGCCGGTATCGGCATTCGTCGTCTGGTTCGTGGTGGTGAAAGGGAATTTCAAACAGGTCGAGCGGTTCCTGATCGCCATCAGCCTTATCTATCTCACCTACGTGTTCTCGGGCGTCATGTCGAACCCTCCCTGGCGGGAAGTGGCCAGGCAGATCGTGGTCCCGCATATCCGGCTCGATAAGGACTACTTCCTGCTCTTCATCACGATGGTGGGGACTACGATCACGCCCTACATGCAGTTCTACCTGCAATCGGCCGTTGTGGACAAAGGGGTCCGCCTCGACGAGTATCGATATGCCAAGTTCGACGTCTACGCCGGCTCCTTCATGACGGTCTTCATCGCCTTCTTCATCGTGCTCAGTACCGGGACCATCCTGCACCCGGCAGGCGTGGTCGTCGATTCCGCTGAGAACGCGGCGCAGGCGCTCCAGCCTCTCGCAGGCAATTTCGCTGCACATCTGTTCGCCATCGGCCTGCTGAACGCGTCCTTCCTTGCGGCGTTCGTGCTTCCGCTGGCAACGGCCTATGGGCTTTCCGAGGCCTTCGGGTGGGAGTCGGGGATCAACAAGACCTTCCGGGAGGCGCCGCAGTTCCTGGGATTCTATACGGCGTTCATCGTCATCGGTGCGGGGGTCATCATGCTTCCGAATGCGCCGCTCATCAAGATCATGTTCCTGTCGCAGACGATCAACGGAATCCTGCTGCCGATCGTGCTGGTCATCATGCTGCGGTTGGTCAACGACGCGACGATCATGGGCGAGTTCGTCAATTCGAAGCGCATGAACGTGATCACCTGGTTCACCGTAGCCGTGCTGATCCTGCTGACCGTGATGCTGCTGGTGACCAGCTTTGTGT
>JAFNGD010000192.1 GCA_017885365.1 Nitrospirota bacterium | reverse complement strand
CGGGCAGATCTCGATATGCCAGTGATAGGAGAGCGCGCTTCCTGCGTACTCTTCGCCATGGGGAAGCGAGTGGAGGAAGAAATTATACTGGACGCCGCCGAGCACGGTATTGAGCCGCGCCATGGTCCTCCGGAATATCCGGGCCAGGTCAACGAGGTCCCCGGGGCCCGCATCGAGGAAGTCGGCGCCATGAGCGAGCGGCAGGATATGAACCTCCCACTCGTAGCGGCTGGCAAAGGGCTTGAGGGCGACGAACCGTTCGCTGCGCTCGATCACGAACTGTCCGACGCTGATCTTTCGCCGCACCTCGCCTGACCCCTTGTCGTAGAGCGTGGCCTCGAAGGTGAGGGCCTCGTCTATCAGGCCGCAGAAGATGCAGCGGTGCGAGGCTTGGTAGTAGGCGGTGCTGTTCCTTACCTCTGCCTGAACGTTGTCCGGCACCACGGGCATGGCGATGATCTGGCTGTGAGTGTGGCCGATGCTGGCGCCCGCTGCGGGGCCGGAGTTCTTGAACACGAGCACGTATTTCAGCCGTTCGTCGGCATGATAGAGCGTTTCCATCCGACTTCGGTAGGTGGACAGGAGGAGGGTCAGGTGTTCCTCGCTCATCTCGTGGACCCGGATGCCGTGGGACGCGTGGTCGATGACCACTTCGTGCCGCCCGTAACCGTCGATGGTCTGCTGCAGTCCGTAAGCGAACCCAGGGTTCTCCCGGTCGTCACCCAGCACGGGGTAGAGGTTCTCCACGATACGGAGCCGCCAGTCGCCGTCCGGGGGGACCTGGGCGATCGGCGGAGGGGTCTTCGATTCGTTCCCTGTGCAGAAGGGGCAGGTGTCCACGTGCGGCCGGGCGTCGTGGGGCGCGGGCGGCTCTTCCTTCTTGGGCCGCATGCTCCTCGCCGTGGCCACGAGCACCGATTGGCTCGGTACAATGGGATTGATCCGTATCTCGCGAACGGGGCTGGCGTTCCCCTGGGTCGCTTCAGGTCGTCCGCTCATTTCGCTCTCCTGGTCGTTGGATTGCATTATGCACACGCATTATAAGGGTTTCGGTCGATAATGCCAAGCGCGCATACCACGAGGCGGAACCCGAACAGGTTCGCCCCGCTCTGTGCCGGGCCTGGATACACCGGGGCCTCTCGAAAGCCTCTGGACAGCGCTGCACTACGCTACGGTATTGTGGATCCAAAGGTTCCTCAACACAGGGGCGATGGGCGACAAGCTGGACGGTCTGCAGGACCGGCTGGACGGTCTCATCAAGAAAGCGAGGGCTCCAGACGACGGAACGTTTAAGCTGCGGTCGGGGCCGGGCCGTCATCGAGCGAAGTGGCAGGCCGGGGATACCAAGAGCCAGGCGGCTGTTTCACGCAGCGCCCGGCTCTTGATTCGCCAACTCAGTTCTCCCGGTACCCGGGCGGATACGGAGCAAACCCATTTTCATCCCATAGCCGGTTCCCGGTCACGTCTCCGCAGTTCACGATGCCCTTCCTGCACAGGACCTCCCGCCATTCGTACTTGACCAGGGTCTTCTGGACCGGCGTACGTTCGGATTCGAAAGCGACCCTGACGGTTGGTGAGTACTGCCCCTCGCCGAAGCCCGTGCCGGCGGCCTCGTCCTTCGCAGCCAGCGACTTGCTTCGCTCCGCACTTCCTATCGACGGCGTCGCAGGCGCATTTTCCTGTTTCTTCAGTTCCTGCTGCGGCCGGGGCCGCTCCTTCTCCCGATAGACCGCCACGGCGATCACGCCCATGGCCGATGCGTCATTNNTCGTAGCTGTTCACGAGGTACATGTCCTCGGTGCTTCTCAGGTCCGACCGCCTGCCGGAAATGATGTTCCTGCCGTCCACGGCCACGACCACGCCGATCCGCTCGGGCGTCATGTTACGGATGACGATGCCGTAGTTCTCGCCCTTTTTTGCCTCCAGATACTTCTTGATGACGCGGGTCCCTCCCTTCCAGAAGTCCTTGTGCGGGACCGTGACCAGCGTCACCCCCCGGTCCGAGACGACCTCGACGCTCACCTCTCCCCTCAATCCAGCGCCCCCGTGAGGGTATGCCGCTCCTGCTGCCATCATGATCACTGCCAGAACTGCTGATAGTACATAACGCATGGTATATCTCCTTTCCGTTCCCTGATTTTCCCGTTGGAGGTCCGCTGTCTCCTGCGGGCTTAAGGTGGTTAGACAATCATCCAGGTGAAAAAGTTCCCGGATACGGTGCTGGTCGTTACCACCGGGTGGTGAAGGGCCTCAGCCGCTTGTTATTCAAGAGAAAATTTTTTGTAGCATTCGTTATGCTGAAAGAGAGATAATATCTTTCGTTGTATCCGGCCGCTGAATCCAGGAGCGAGCGCATTCCCGTAGCTTGCTGCGGGGTTAGCGAGCGATTAGAATAACGATAGTTCCCTGAGGATCGAAGCTCCCTGCAGCTTGCTGCAGGGAGCTTCAATGGCTCCGGCGGACCTCCGGATACTCTGGCATCCACCGCACGCTGTACGTGCACAACAAAGGAGCTCGCATGAAGGTCCTGCTCGTCTATCCTCAATACCCCACCACATTCTGGAGTTTCAAGTACGCCCTCAAGTTCATTTCCAAGAAGGCCAGTCTCCCGCCGCTCGGGCTCCTCACGGTCGCCGCGATGCTCCCGCCGGAATGGGAGCAGCGGCTCGTTGACCTGAATGTCAAGCTGCTCAAGGACGCCGACCTGCGCTGGGCCGACTATGTGCTTATGAGCGCCATGTCCATCCAGCGGGAGTCCGCGGTCTCCGTCATCTCCCGCTGCAAGGCGCTCGGGGTGAAGGTGATCGCCGGCGGCCCATTGTTCACGGCCGACCCGGAGGAGTTCCCGGACGTGGACCATCTCGTACTGAACGAGGCGGAGATAACGCTGCCGCTCTTCCTTGAGGACCTGAGGAACGGAAGGGCGCAGAGGATCTACACGTCACCCCGGTGGGCGGACCTTTCGACAACGCCGGTGCCGCGCTTCGATCTCCTGAACATGAAGAAGTACGCTTCCATGAACATCCAGTACTCGCGGGGCTGTCCTTTCGACTGCGACTTCTGCAACATCACGGTGCTCTACGGAAGGGTGCCGCGGACCAAGGGCGCCAGCCAGGTCCTCGCCGAGCTCGAGGGGCTGCACGCCCTGGGCTGGAAGGGCAGCGTGTTCGTCGTGGACGACAACTTCATCGGGAACAAAGGCAAGCTCAAGAAGGAGGTCCTGCCGGCCATCATCGAGTGGATGGAGCGGCGGAGGCATCCCTTCAAGCTGTACACCGAGGTGTCCATCAACCTTGCCGACGACGCGGAGCTGATGCAGCTTATGGCCAAGGCGGGGTTCGATCAGGTCTTCGTGGGCATAGAATCCCCGAACGATGAAAGCCTCGCCGAGTGCAGCAAGCTCCAGAACCGGAACCGCGACCTTATCGCAAGCGTGCGGAAGATCCAGCAGGCGGGACTCGAGGTCCAGGCGGGCTTCATTGTAGGGTTCGACAAGGACCCGGCCGCGATCTTCGAGCGCCTGATCACCTTTATTCAGGAGAGCGGCATCGTCACGGCCATGGTGGGTCTTCTGAACGCGCCCAAGGGCACCAAGCTCCACCACCGTCTTGCCGGGGAGGGAAGGATCGTAAAGGGGCTTACGGGTGACAACACCGACTTTTCGATCAATTTCGTCCCGAAGATGAACGCCGAGGCGCTGCTGGCCGGTTACCGGACGATCCTGCGCACGATCTATTCGCCGAAGCACTACTACGCGCGGGTCAAAACGTTCCTGAAGGAGTATCGCCCGGCGCAGGCGCGGCGAGGTCCGATCCGGATCAATTACATCATCGCCGGATTCAAGTCCGTGGTGCGCCTCGGCATCATCGGCAGGGAGCGCTATCAGTACTGGAAGCTCTTCTTCTGGTCGCTCTTCAGGCGGCCACGGCTTTTCCCGCTCGCTATCACCCTTTCCATCTACGGGTTCCATTTCCGCAAGGTCTTCCGGATGCACGAAAAGGCCCTCCGGGCGGGCCGGGGCGCTGTCTGACCGCGGGACCTGCATGAACTGATCTGCACGTGATGAATCCAGGNNGCGAGCGCATGCCCCGCAGCTTGCTGCGGGGTTAGCGAACGATTAGAATGAAACACTACCTTGAGGATCGAAGCTCCATGCCGTTGTCTTCAGGGAGCTTAAATCCAGGCGCGAGCGCATGCCCCG
>JAFNGD010000191.1 GCA_017885365.1 Nitrospirota bacterium | reverse complement strand
CCTGAACCTCTATGACCACGCCTGGCCGATCCGCACCTACCAGGCCCAGATCCCGCCGGCCAAGGTCGTCTTCGCCCAGGAGGAAAAGGGCGGCAGGCTCGGCACGGCCCTGGACTCCATCGTCGCCCATGGCTGCATCATCAGCGGCGGCCGGGTCCAGAACTCGGTCCTCTCGCCCAACGTGCGCGTCAACTCCTACGCCGAGGTGCATGACGCCATCCTGATGGAGAACGTGGACATCGGAAGGCACTGCAGGATCCGGCGCGCCATCATCGACAAGGACGTCGTCATCCCGCCGGGCACTGAGATCGGCTACGATCTTGACGTGGACCGCAAACGGTTCCACGTCACGCCCTCAGGCATCGTGGTCATCGGAAAGGGCACCTGCCTTGAAGAATACGAGGGCATCGTCCCGGTCGACGACCCGTCATAAAGCTCACCAACTCCTGCATCACCCGTCTCCGGTGATCCTCACTTTGACAGCCCCAGCTTCTTCCGCAGCGTCAACCGGTTGATGCCGAGCAGGCGCGCAGCCTCGGACTGGTTCTCCCGCGTATGGGAGAGCGCGTATTCCAGGAGATGCCGGTCGACCTCGGCGTGCACCTTTTCGTAGATATTTTTGTCCTTCCGTTCCAGCGCATCCTTCACAAAGGGGACCACCGCCGATGCAAAGGCGCCCGCATGCCCCTGCTCCGGCCTCGCGAGGGAATGGCTGCCCAGATCCAGGAGCTCATGGGTCGTGAGGTACTCCGTCTTGCACAGTGCAATGGCCGAGCGCAGCGTGTTCTCCAGCTCCCGGATGTTCCCGGGCCAGTCATAGGCCAGCAGGCCATCGAGAAATGCCTCGGTAACGCCTTTGATCGCCTTCTGCGCCGTGTGGGCATGGCGGTAGAACAGGCACTGAACCAGCGGCACGATGTCCTTCTTCCGCTCCCGGAGCGGCGGGACATGGATCGACGCGACGCGAAGGCGGTGGTACAGGTCCTCCCGGAACTTCCCCTCCCGTACCATACCGGCAAGGTCCCGGTTCGTGGCCGAGATCACCCGCACGTTCACCTGCACTTCCTTTGTGCTCCCCACGGGATAGAACGTCTGCGTCTGGATAAAGCGAAGCAGCTTCCCCTGGAGCGGCAGCGGTAGCTCCCCCACTTCGTCGAAGAACACGCACCCCCCGTCGGCGGTCCTGAGCATGCCCTCCTTCGACGCCACTGCGCCGGTAAAAGCGCCGCGTTCATAGCCGAAGAGCTCCGACTCGAGAAGCGCCTCGGGCACGGCCGCCGAGTTGATCACCACGAAGGGCTTCCCGAACCGGGACGACAGCTGGGCGATAGCCTCGGCTACCAGTTCTTTCCCCGTCCCCGTTTCGCCGGTGACCAAAACCGGCACCTCGACCTGTGCGATGCGCGCCACCTTCTCGCAGAGGCTCATGACCAGCGTTGAGCGGCCGACGATGGCGCACGTAGCCGCCGGTGCGATAAGGTCCTTATCGATCAGGACCGCGTGCGCCATTTCCGCCCGCAGGTCCTTGAGCTCGGTCAGGACCCGGTCGATCCGCTCCTTGCGGAGCGGGCGTCGCATGATCTCGTAGGCCCCGAAGGTCGCGGCCTCCATGACCGGGCCGGTACGCTCCTGCTCAGTAATGGCAATGACGAAGGTCCTGCCGGCGTACTCCCGAATCCGCTCGACCCCCACCGTGTCGATGTCAACGAATACGAAAGAATCGCCGTCCTCTGCTGTTGCCGGCCTCGGGCCGGCAACGACAAGCTTATGCCCCTTCGGCAGCAGCGGCCGGAGTTCATCAGCAAGATCGCTCTGTGTGGTCAATAACAGGATCGTCTGCATAAAATCACCTCTGTATAATATATAAACAAGCTGTATATTGTTAATCCAGGCCGCTCGCCCTGTCAAGAGAATAATGGCCATTTATTGACATTTTCGCTCTGGCACGGCTATTGCTCTATAGCTTTCCAAATCCGGACGAAGGCATGGGGCGAGTTCCCCTTTCTCCCCTTACCTTGCTCCTTACCTTCGTTCCTGATTAATCACACACACCGGGAGATAGGCTATGGGAGAACTGGCAACGGAAAAAAAGGCCAACCTCGACGAGCTCAAGCGCGTTGGGATCATCGCGCAAAATCAGAAGGACACCTTCCTCATCAGGCTCAGGACTGTGGGCGGCGACTTGAACGCCGAAGAGCTGGGTGTCATTACCCGCGTATCGCAGAAGTACGGCAGGGGCGAGGTCCATCTCACCACGCGCCAGGCAGTGGAGATCCCATTCGTCCATGTCGATGATCTCGAGGCAGCGCGCACTGAGCTCGAGGAGAACGGCATCGTGCTCGGCGTATGCGGCCCCCGGGGCCGCGGCATCGTGGCCTGTCCCGGCACGGCGGTCTGCACCTCGGCGATCATGGAGACCAAGGAACTGGCCGCGGAGCTAGACAGCGCCTACTTCCGCCAGCCGGCACCGCACAAGTTCAAGATCGGCGTCTCGGGCTGCCCGAACAGCTGCTCCAAGCCCATCGAGAACGACGTCGGCGTCATGGGCGGCGTCCTGCCCGGATGGGACCGGGAGGCCTGCATCTCCTGCCGGCTCTGCGTCACCATCTGCCCGGTCAATGCCATCGAGGAAGAGGACTCGACGTTCGTCCTGGACGAGAAGAAGTGTATCTACTGCGGCCTCTGCATCAAGAACTGCTCGACCTCGGCCTGGACCGCGAAGCAGACCGGCTACACCCTGTTCCTCGGAGGCACGCTGGGCAAGAAACCCCGGCTCGGCACCAAGGCAAAGGCGCTGATCGAAACGAAGGAAGAGCTCCTCGGGCATATCGAGAGCGCCTTCAAGTTCTATCGCGCGCACGGGAAGAAGAAGGAGCGCTTCGGCCACACATTGGACCGCATCGGCGTGGACAAGGCCTTTGCAGAGATCTTTTCTGAGAACAAAGGGCCTGATACGTCGACTGCCGCGCCACAGACCGTTTCCGTGATGCAGGCTGCATTCCTCGACCTCCTCGGCGTCTGCTGCCCCATGAACTTCGTGCGAGCAAAGCTCGCCATCGAGAAGATCAATCCCGGCGAACGGCTCGAGATCCTCCTCGACGACGGCGAACCGATCGTCAACGTGAGCAGGAGCCTGAAGGACGAGGGGCACCGGCTCCTGAAGGTGGAACCGGAGAACGGCCACTTCCGGGTGCTGGTGGAAAAACGGCAAGCGCACGCATGATAAGAAAAAGACAACGGACGCGCGAAGGATGCATTCTTGCCGCGGAATCAGGAAGAGACTGACGATCCAAGAGATAACCATGAAAGTTATGGTCCTTTGTGATGGTTCGAGCGACCCACGACCGGCGCTCACCTACGGTATCTCGAGAGTTCGCGATACGCAGGGAGAGCGGTCACCCTGCATGTTATACAACGCCAGTCGAATAATGCCCTTCATGTATAAATCATCTAAACTCCTATACTCTGCGACGGTCCCTCTCGACCTTCCTCGATCGATCGTGTATTATGATATATTTAATGACAATCGACCGGGTCGGGGGAGATGCTGTGGACGTCTATCTGGACAATAACGCTTCGACGCAGTTGGTCCCGGAGGTACTGGAGGCCATGCTGCCCTATCTGCGGGATCAGTACGGCAATGCCTCTTCCGCCCACTCACGGGGCCGGGAGGCGAAGAAGGCCCTGGACCGCTCCCGGGATACGCTTGCCCGCGTGCTCGGCGCATCGCAAGCGGAGTGCATCTGCTTCACCGGTTCAGGCACGGAGGCGATCAACCTGGCCATCAAGGGGGCCACGTCCGCCCGGCGCGGGAAAGGGAACCACATTGTCACGTCTGCCGTCGAGCATCCCGCGGTGCTGAATACCTGCAAAGCGATCCGGCCGCTCGGGTACGAAGTGACCTATGTAAAACCCGATTCGACCGGCCGGGTCGCTGCCGGCTCCGTTGCCGAGGCGCTGAGGGCCGACACGATTTTGGTGTCGATCATGCACGCCAATAACGAGACCGGGACCATCAATCCCATCCGGGAGATCGGAAAGATAGCGAAGGAGCGGAACGTCCTTTTTCATACCGACGCGATTCAGAGCTTCTGCAAGCTTCCCGTCACCGTGGACGATCTGCACGTGGATCTGCTGTCGATATCGGCCCACAAGGTCCACGGCCCCAAGGGCGTGGGCGCGCTCTATATCCGGGAGGGGGTCACGATCCATCCCCTGGTCCACGGCGGACGGCACGAGGGTAATCTTCGCGCCGGCACCGAGAACGTTGCGGGGATCGCCGGCATGGGCGAGGCAGTGCGGCTCAACTGGCCGGCCCTGGAAAGGAACGGCCGCCGGATGAAAGCGCTCCGGGACAGGCTGGAGCATGGCCTGCAGGAGCGGGTCACCGGCGTGACGCTCAACGGCCACCCAGACGAGAGGCTTCCCAATACGGTGAACCTGTCCTTCGAGAACATCGAAGCCCAGGCCTGCATCCTCGAGCTGGACCGCAGGGGAGTGGCGGTCTCGTCGGGATCGGCGTGCACCTCGGGCTCGGGAAAACCTTCCCACGTGCTCCTGGCCATGGGTATTCCCTGCGAGGCCTGCCGCGGTTCCCTCCGTTTTTCCCTGGGGACATTGACCACCGACGAGGAGATCGATTACGTTCTTGAGATCGTGCCCGACGTCGTTTCGAAGCTGAGGGCCGCTTCGGCCGCCGCTCCCGCGTGAACGACGTTGATGAGATTGTCTTTTTCTCCTGTTATAATGCCTTCCACTTATGAAGCCATCGTCACCTGAGAGGCGCAAGGCGCCTGCGGCATCGGCCCTGAACCTGATCGGCGGCACCCCGCTCGTCCGAATCGTAAAGATCACCGCGGGTCTCAGCCCGAACGTGACGGTCTTTGCCAAGCTCGAGCGCGGCAACCCGGGCGGGTCCGTCAAGGACCGCGCCGGCTTCCGCATGATCGAGGACGCCGAGGCAGCGGGCCTCCTGACCCATGACAGGGCCATCCTTGACTCCTCGTCGGGAAACACCGGCATCGCCTATGCAATGATCGGCGCGGTGAAGGGCTACCGTGTCAAGATCGTGATCCCCGAGAACGCAAGCATTGAACGGAAAAAGATCATCGCGGGCTTCGGCGCAGAGTTGGTCTTCTCGTCCCCCTTCGACGGCGCCGACGGTGCGATCCGGCTCGCGAAGGAGATCCTGGCCGAGCACCCGGACCGCTACTTCCAGCCCGACCAGTACAACAACCCCTCCAACCCGAAAGCGCACGAACTGACCACCGGCCCCGAGATCATCGCTGCCACCAACGGCAGCGTCACGCATTTTGTCGCCTGCGTCGGCACGGGCGGCACGATCATGGGAACGGGACGTGCATTTAGGAAGTTCAACCCGGCCATCCGTGTCCTGTCCGTCCATCCCGACGACGCCATGCACGGCATCGAAGGCACGAAGTACCTCGAGGAAGGCGCCATCGTGCCAGGCATCTTCGACAAGGGCTTTCCGGACGAGCGGCTCACCGCGGGTACCGAGGCAGCCTTCGACATGACCAGGCGTCTGGCCCGGGAAGAAGGCCTGTTCGTGGGCACATCATCAGGTGCCGCACTGGCAGCGGCGCTGAAGGTGGCGGAAAAGCTGAAGCAGGGAGTGATCGTCGTAATGTTCCCCGACGGCGGGGAGCGATATTTGAGCAGGGAACTTTAGTAAATTTGGTTTAAAAAATCAGGCGTTAGAGATTTNNGCGTCCTTTGCGGCTTTGCGCGAGATGGTTTCTGTTTTTGGCGTGCCCGGTCTTGGAGGTCTTAATGTTGACCATAGAATCTATCGAGGCGATCTCGAAACAGGCCATCGCCGAATATCCGTCCGAGTGCTGCGGCATCGTGACCGGCTCCGCGTCGAACCAGCGCGTCCACCCCTGCAGGAACCGGCAGGACGAGCTGCACGCCAGGGACCCCGAGACCCATCCGCGCACCAGTCGCGAGGCCTACGACATCGACCGGAACGAGATGGAGCGCATCTTCGCCGATGCTGCATCGAATAACGAGCAGGTCCTCTGCTTCTATCATTCACACATCGACTGCGGGGCGTATTTCTCGAAGATGGACAAGGACGTGCTGACGGTCTTTGGCGAGCCGGAGCATCCGGAGGCGGTGCATGTGGTGGTCTCGGTGCAGGACCGGCAGGTGAAGGAGATCGCAGGATACCGCTGGGACGGCGCTACGCAGGACTTCGTGACCCTGTCAGTCACCTAGGACAAAGGCAAGAATTTCCGTCCGTTCCGACGTCACCCCTCCGTCTGCCTCATCCCCCCCTTCTCAGCGACCGCAGCATGATCCGGCATCAAGGTTGTTGAAGCGCCCTGCAGCAAGCTGCGGGGAATGCGCTCNNCGCTATGCGCTCGCTCCTGGATTCAACAAGGCTCACGGGGAGCACGTGCTGCGCCTTGTCCCGCACAGGATAGGCCAGATGCGCTATACTTTGTGCATAGGGGATCGATCGACGCTCCGAAAAGGTGCCTGCGATGAAAACATCCATCAACACCGTCCTCGTTGATTTCGGCGGCGTGCTTGCCGAGGAGGGGTTCCGGGAGGGGCTCCGGGAGATCGCGAAGCAGAACGGCCTTGATCCTGAGCGGTTCTACGCCGACGCGGACCGCATCATCGCCGAGACCGGCTACCTGACCGGCGATGCGAGCGAGGGAGACTTCTGGGCCGCCGTCAGGGACCGGACCGGGATCAAGGGTGCCGACAACGACCTGCGGCGCGAGATCCTCCGGCGGTTCGTGCTCCATCCCTTCATGCTCGCATGGGTGGACCACCTGCGCGACACCGGCCGCTTCGTTGCCATCCTGAGCGACCAGACGAACTGGCTCGACGAGATCAATAACCAAATGCCATTTTATCACCACTTCAATCATGTCTTTAATTCGTATTCAACGCACAAAAGTAAAAGAGATGCAGCAGTCTTCGGTGACGTATGCTCTGCACTCGGCGTCGAGCCAGGAGAAACCCTCTTTATCGACGATAGCGAAGGGAACATAAAGAGGGCGGAGGCAGAAGGCCTTAACGTCATTCATTTCAGCGGAGCTGCTGCTTTCAAAGAGAAACTGGCAGGATTCATCTCGCACAGCACGCCGGACGAGAGGATTTATGATTGCATTATTATCGGCGCAGGCCCCGGCGGTCTGCAGGCCGCCATCTACCTCGGCAGGTATAACAGGGATGTCCTTCTTATCGACCGGGGCGGCGGAAGCACTTCGCATGCGAAGCATATTGAGAATTTTCTCACCTGGAAGGTGATCGCGGGAAAGGAGATCATATCCCTTGGGATGGAACAGGCGAGGCACTTCAATGTAAGTATCATCAGGGCAACGGTTACGAAAGTCATCAAGAAATCTCAGTTTGAGGTTAAAGTCGGAGAGAGAATTTATCGCTCACGGTTTGTAATCGTGTCGTCGGGCGGACGCGAAAATATCCCCGAGATCGAGAATGTGTATAAATTTTTCGGGACGAGTTTCTTTTCCTGTGGCGATTGCGACGGATACCATACCAAGGGCAAGAAGCTTGTCATCCTCGGTGATACAATTCACGCGGTAAGGCTTGCCTTTGCGATGAAGCAGATGTACACAAAAGATGTTACGCTCGTACTCTTTTTCTATGATCCGCCCGAGACCTTTATTGAGGAATTAAAGGAAGAGGAGATAGGATTGATCAAAGGAAGACCTGCAAATATCATCGGCAGTGAAAAAATGGAGGGCCTCGAATTCCAGGATGGTAGGCGCATCGAATGCGAGGTGATCATGTCGAATTTCGGATTTAAGCTCAACTCAGAGTTTCTTTCAGACCTCGACCTGAAACGGGATGCTCAGGGTTTTAAATATGTGACGGACCATCATTATGAATCATCCATAAAGGAACTTTTTATCGTTGGACCCCTGACAGGACACGACCAGGTGGTCATTGCAGCCGGCGAAGGCGCAGCTGTTGCTATTGAGATAAATAAAAGACTGCTCGACCTTTAAATCGGTATTTTCGAGGTGACTATGAATAAGAAAGAATTGATAACAGAGATAATCAAACGGCTGAAAAAAGAATTTCCGGTGCTCAAGCCGGCCCTAAATTTTAAGAGCCCCTTTGAGTTGCTCGCAGCAACCATCCTCTCAGCACAGACAACGGATATTCAGGTGAATAAGGTGACTGAGACGCTCTTCAGAAAGTATAAAAGCGTGAAGGACTTCGCGAATGCCGATCCTGCGGTGCTCGAAAAGGACGTCAGCTCAGTCAATTTCTACCGGAACAAGGCAAGGAACATTCAGAATGCGGCCAGGCTCAT
>JAFNGD010000190.1 GCA_017885365.1 Nitrospirota bacterium | reverse complement strand
TCTTCGCCCTGGCCGATGTCGGCCGTAAAGGCGATGACCTCGCAGCCGTAGGTCTCTCTGAGCCAGGTGATGATGACCGACGTGTCCAGGCCGCCCGAATAGGCGACGACGATCTTCTTGATGTTCTGTTTCAAAGAATTACCCTCGAAAGTCAAAAGAGATCCATTTTACCGCAGAGGACGCAGAGGAATACAATATCTCACGGTATTTAAACGCTGCTATTATATATCCCCGTGTCCCCACGTCCCCTCATCTCCGTGCCGGCCTTACGGGTTCTTCGGCTCAATGATCTTGATCTTCATTTCGATCCGCTCGTTCGGGTTGTCGTTCGCGTCCCGCGGCTGCGAGACGATCTTGTCCGCAACCTCGATACCGCTTTCCACCTCGCCGAACGCCGTGTACTGCCGGTCCAGGAAGTTCGAATCCTTTACGCAGATGAAGAACTGCGAGCCGGCGCTGTCCGGGCTCTGCGACCGGGCCATGGAAAGGACACCGCGTTTATGCGGCTTTGCATTGAATTCCGCCTTGATGGTGTAGCCCGGGCCGCCGGTGCCATATGCCCGCCGCTTGGCCGGGTCCTTGGAGGTCGGGTCGCCGCCCTGGATCATGAAATCGGGAATGACCCGGTGGAAGACCGTGTGGTCGTATACGCCCTTCTTGGCAAGGCCGATGAAGTTCTTCACATGGCCCGGCGCGACATCAGGATAGAATTTCAGTGTGATGTTCCCGAACTTCGTTTCAATGACCGCTTTCGTCTCAGACATTTTCTTGATCTCCTCTTTCGATACCGTGATGGTCTTGAGCTCCGCCATGCCGTACTGGGCAAAGACGGCGAAACTCAAGCAGATGCCGATGACCGCTGCGAAAAATATCCTCCCGCTTCTCATCCTGTGCGTTCCTCCTTGCATTGGTATGCGTGATTGCGCTTGTGAGGGGACAAAGATATACATTTTTACCAGAAACCCGGAGGGAAGTCAAACAAAACATGGAATTACATGGATTTACAAGGCTGGAACCGCGATGCGCTCAATGGGGATTGACGGTGGATGACGACATTGCTATACTTTAGGCATACGGTGAGAAGAGGGGGCCATGACCGATCAGACGGAAGAAAAACGGGAGTTCATCCGGGTGCCGTTCAAGATGGGCACCACGGTACGCACCGGGGACCGCACCATCTGGTCCAGCAATACCCTGGACATCAGCATGAACGGGCTGCGCATCGCAACATCGGAAACGGTCCCTCCCGAAGGAACGCTGTGCGAGATCGAGATCGTTCTCGCGGAATCGCCCGCGCCGGTGATCATCGAGGCCCGGGGCACCATCGTCCGCTCGGCCGCCGGCACCCTCGCCGTGCACTTCAGCGAGATCGACATTGACAGCTACGAGCACCTGCAGCAGCTCATTCTGAACAACTCGAAGGACCCCGAGCGGGCGGAGCATGAATTCAGCACGCATTGGGGCATCCGAAAACCGCTGAACCCCTGAAGCTCCCTGCAGCAGGCTGCTGGGGATCTTCGATCCTTAAGGTACACTCGTTATCCTAATCGCTCGCACCTGGATCCATCTGCCCGGTGAACTTCCTGTCAAGGAACAATCCGCCGTTATCTGACTCTTGTCCGATTTGCTCAGTGTCAAATGTCGTTCTTTAGGATACGAGGGTCTCTCCTGATCGGAGAGCCTGCAGGATCTATTGTGAAGGGGAAGATAGTGGCGAAACGCTCGGCACACGGCTACCGTCCGTGCAATGCCTTTTTGTTATCGATGATCCTCCTGACCATGGCAAGCAGCTCGTCGGAGTCGAAGGGCTTCTGCAGAAAAAAATCCGGCTTGACGTCATCGCTGTTTTCGCTGTATTTGCTGTACCCGGAAACCGTCAGGAACCGGGTCTGAGGGTCGATCTCGGCGATCCGCTTCATCAGTTCTCTTCCGTCGATCAGCGGCATGACCACGTCGGTGATAACAAGCGCTATTTCGCGATGCATCTTCGTGAACGCATCGATAGCGCTCATCGGGCTCGTCGTCGCGATGACCTTGTATCCGTTCTTCTCCAGCGCCTCTTTGATGAAACTCAGCACGTTTTCATCGTCGTCCACCAGCAGGATCATTTCGTTGCCGCGAACCGATAAGACGGTCTGCTTCAAGGGCATCGATGTCGCCTTTGCGGAGACCGGCAGGTACACGGTGAAGGTCGTTCCCTGGTTGATCTTGCTTTGGACCGTGACGAACCCCTTGTGCTCCGTAACCACGCCGTAGACCATGGCGAGCCCCAGGCCCGTTCCCTTGCCCCGCTCCTTGGTCGTGAAGAAGGGCTCGAAGATCTTACGCTGGATCTCTTCCGGGATCCCGACGCCGGTATCGGCGATCGAGAGCACCACGTACCTGCCCGCAGGAATGTACGGAGGAACGCCGGCCACGCCGGGGCGGGCATCGATAGCAGACGACGTAACCGTAATGATGCCGCCGTACGGCATCGCGTCCCGGGCATTGACCATGAAGTTCATCAGCACCTGTTCGATCTGGTTCATGTCGCCCTCGATGGGAGGGAGCCGCTCGCCGAGCGCCAGCCGGATCACGATCCGCTTGTCGATCACCCGCTCGAGCAGCTTGACGGTATCGCGCACCACGTCGTTGACATCGAACGGCACCCGATCGATCTCGCTCTTCCGGGAGAAGCCCAGAAGCTGGGACACCATGGTGCCGGCCTTGCGGGAGGCGTTCTCGATGACGCTCAAGCGTCCGAGCACCTTTTCGTTCGCCCCGACGTCCCGCCGGATGAGGTCCGTATATCCCAGGATGGCCGTGAGCACGTTATTGAAGTCGTGGGCGATCCCGCCGGCCAGCATGCCGATGGAGTCCATTTTCTGCGCCTGGAAGAGGTGCTCCTGGATCTTCTTTTTCTCGGTAATGTCCCGCTGGAATGACTGGATGAACACCTCATCATGAATGGGGATTGCCTTTGAACTGACCTCGAGAAAAATGCGGGTGCCGTCCTTTTTAAAGTGTTCGGTTTCGTATACGAGCGATTCTCCCTGCAAGATCCGCTGTAAACGCTCTGCCGCTTCACCACGCTTTTCGTCCACTTCCAGCAGGCCGCTGTGAGAGCCGATCAACGCTTCCTTGCTGAAACCGTGCATATCACACGCGCGATCGTTCGCGTTCGTGATGATGCCGTTCTTGTCCAGGACGACGATGCCGTCGGTCGCGTTATCGAAGAGCGCCTGATGCCACTGGTTGGACTTGCTCAGCTCCATGGTCCTGTCCTCGACCATGGATTTCAGCTGGAGGGAGTATATTTCGAGATGTTTCTTTTGCTCTTCGAGGTCGTACTGGAGGTAAAGATTTTTTAAGAGGAGATTGAAATTATAATATCGCCAAAGGAGCCCGCCGGCAACCACTGCAATAAGAAAAACATTGTTGTTAATAAATAAACGGATATTTGTGATCGTATCAAACAGCAAAATGGGCAGAAGATAAATTCCATAAATCAGTCCCGCAACGAGAGCCGTCAACCTGAATGAAAGGGGAAGCAACCCTGATAAAAAAATGAAAATGATGATCATGCCTGCGTAGTAAGGCGACTGATGACCGCCGAAGGACAGGACCATCAACTCCACCATTGTGGACACGATCACAGCTGCAGCAACAATGAAATAATTCGTGTATTTTTTTACACGTTTGATCAGAAAATAAAGTCCTATATAGAGAAGTGATGCTATTAACCGATAAATAAAGAATCTGTTGAAATTCTCTGGCGTGACGAGATAGTCCAGGAAGCCCAGCGGCAATATCCAAATACAGCCATAGAGAAGCAAAGAGGCCGCAAACGCGGTGTTTATCTTTTCTATCTCTGTATGTACGTATTTATCTTTTGCCTGTGACATTTTATTATTTTATCACAACTACATAGAAACGGGTATAGAAAAGCCCTTCTGCCTTTTCATGATCAATGTTGCCGTATCATAACCAACATATGCTACACCAGAAATACCAATGGCCAGCGTCGTCCAGTGACCCGCCAGATAGAGATTCTGAACGAATGACGGCTTCCGGAAACCGGGGACGATCGTTTGTGATGGGATCCCTGCCCAGCCATAGGATGCACCGCGATAGTTCAACGTGTACCGGGCTAGGGTATGCGGCGTAGCTGCATCTTTAAAGAGTATGTGATGCGATAGGTTCGGGATCGTTTCCCGCTCCAGTTTGTCTATGAATTTATCCAGTATTTTTTCTTTGTTGCGCTTCCAATAGTCCTCGTTTTGAAATGGTGTCAGCATCTCTATATATACCGCAGTAGCATCAAGGGATGTGCGCACGGCATACCAGGAACCATCACCAAGCTCATTGCTGTTCACCGTTTGAAATGCCGTTTCTACATCATGATGATAGAAACGCAGATAGACCGTTCCAGGCAATAAAGGAGATTTGAATGTTTTATCCATGCCTAAGTAAATAATAAAGCTTGAGGTGGAAGGCTGCATGTCTTTCAGCTTCATGCAAAACTCCTCCTCAAGCTCGTTGCTCCCGAGCAAAGTAAGAAATGTCTGTCGCGCATCACAATTCGAGACAACAAACCGTGCTGGAATGAAGCCTTCGTGCTCTATCGTCACTCCAGATGCCTTGCCGTCTTTAATGTCGATTTTTTTTGCCCGGCGTGAAAGCAGAAGCTCCCCGCCGAGTTCTTTGAAGCGATCAGCAATCGCGTTAGAAAGTTCCTGCATGCCACCTTCTGGGATATAGCCCCCATCAAGTAAGAATTCCGTATAGAATTGGACACCGACGCACGCCGACATCATCGACGGAGGGAGTCCACCTATTGCCAGAAGCGGTAAGGAAAGCACCGCTTTTAGGTTGCTGTCCGTAAAATATTGGTCGAGCAAATCTCTCAGCGTCAGATGCCGCAGCTGCATGAAAGAATCAAGTTTTGCATCGGTCAGTAACTTAAAAAATCTGGGAATGTTGGCGCTCTCTTGAGGAAATGACGCCTCAAACTCATGAATCGTTTTGCTCAGATCATTCCAAAAGGATATCCGGTAGTCAGGCGTTACGATAGTATAACAGGGATCAGGCCTCCGTATCTGAAGCTTTTCCGTGAGACCAAGCCCGTCCAGGATTTTTCTCATTTGTCCGCCCTGTCTGAGCGACCCGAAACAGTGAGGCGCGGCATCGAAAACGAAGTGCCCCCTTCTGAATGACGTGCAGTATCCGCCTGGTTTGTAGTGTTGCTCGACGATGAGCACTTTCATCCCGGCTTTTGCAAGATAGGCGCCACAAACAAGTCCGCCGATGCCTGCGCCGATGATGATCGCGTCATAGATTTTGTTGTCAGCTTTTGACATTCGCTGCGCTCTTCTGGCCGAGCAGTTGGCTTACCAGGTCCACCGCCTGCCGGAGCGTCATGATCTTCGGAACATCCTCGTCCCGCACCGATATCTTGAACTTCTTCTCGATGGCGACCGTGATCTCGATCGCCTTGATGGAATCGATCTCCAGATCCTTCGCCAGGTCTGTAGCCGGCTTTATTTCCTGTTCATCGACGCCGGATACCTCGGACAGGATCGAGATGATCGCCTTTTCAATTTCACTCTGCTCCGTCATGGTGATGATTCCTTTCTACGGGTTGAATTTTGTCAAGACCAGGGAGGCATTATTGCCTCCAAAGGCGTACGAATTGTTCAAGGCCACCTTGACCGTCTGCGTGCGCGCCTGGTTCGGCACGCAGTCGATATCGCATTCCGGGTCGGGTGTCTCATAATTGATCGTCGGCGGGATGATGTCGTTCTTCACGACAAGTGCGCAGGTGATCGCTTCGAGCACCGAGGCCGCGCCCATCGTATGGCCGAGCATGGACTTGATGGAGCTTACCGGAATGTCCTTGGCGCGATGCCCGAAGACCTCTTTGATCGCGGCGCACTCATTCTTGTCATTTGTCGGTGTGCCCGTTCCATGGGCGCTGATATAGTGCACATCTTCAATGGAGAGACCGGCTTCCTTTAATGCCTTTCTCATGCATGCCGCTATCCCCTCAACGGTCGACGATGTCATGTGATAAGCATCGCAACTGAGCCCATACCCCACGATCTCGCCATAGATCGGCGCGTTTCTTGCGATGGCGCCGTCCAATGATTCCAATACCAGTGCACCGGCTCCTTCCGCAACCATCATGCCTTTCCGGTTCTTGTCGAAGGGCTGGCACTTCTCCGGTGCTACCGCTTTGAATTGATTGAAGCCCGTGAAGGAGATGCGCGAGAACGGGTCCGATGCTCCCGCGAGCACAAAGTCTGCCCTGTTCAAGCGGATCAGATCGTAACCATACCCGATGGCGTAATTGCCGGCGGCGCAGGCCGTTGAAAACATGAAGCAGGGACCCTTGGTCGCATATCGCTTCCCGACTTCCGACGGCGGTGAATGCGTCGGCAGTTGATAGAAGCGCTCGTTCGTTATCGGCCGACCCTGCAGGATCAGATCATTGATCGCTTCGATCGTCTGTACGGCCCCGGTCGTCGTTCCCTGTGAGACGCCGACCCTGCTGTTCGCAAGGAATTCCTTCGTTAACCGGGCATCCTGCAGAGCCAGTTCCGTCGAAATAACGGCCATCTGGGTCGCGCGGTTCAGCGAGGGCAGCCGTTCCTGCGCGATATACGGGTCCGAGCGAAACTGCTTGACCTCTCCGCCATTATGGGTGAAATACTCGGCCGTGTCCAGGGACGTGATCGGGCTGATCCCCGATTTCCCGGCGAGGAGATTTTTCCAGAACTCCTGCCAGCCGATGCCGATGGAGGAGACGACTCCCAGTCCCGTTACGACGACCCGCTTACTCATGTTTCACGCTGAACACCAGCTCCGCTTCGGTGACCTTTCTTTCGTCGACAAAGGCCTCCCCCGACACGAACGCCCCGGTGGGAAGCGATTTGACGCTTTCGACCTTCAGGATCAGCTGGTCCCCCGGTACGACCACGCCGAGGAACCGCGCCTTGACCGATCCGAAGTAATAGAGCGGTTTGGCGGCTCCTTCCACCTGCTTCTTGTCTGACGCGAACAGGATGATGGCGGTCTGGGCCATGGCCTCGAGGATCCCGGCGCCAGGCATGACGGCCTTGTCGGGAAAATGGCCGAGAAAGAATATATCGTTCCCCGAGACGTTCTTGATCGCCACCGCGCGCTTGCCCGGTTCCAGCTCGATGATCCGGTCCAGCATGATGAACGGGAACCGCTGGGGAATGAGCTTCTTTATCTCTTCAAAGTCGAGCTGCATGCATCACCTGTTGTATCCGCCCACCAGAAGGGCTGAATTCTGTCCGTACGGGTCCGCCGCGGTCACCAGCACCGTGCTGACCGCTTCTCTGCGCGCTGCATTCGGAACGATGTCGAGGGCGCAGAGAGGATCGGTCTGCCGATGGTTCACCGTGGGAGGGATGAACCCCTGCCGGATGGCCCCGACCGCCGCAGACACTGCAAGAGAACCTGAAGCGGAGAACGTTTCTCCGATCATCGATTTGATAGAACTCACGGGCACGCGCCTTGTCTCTTCTCCGAAGATCTCCTTGAGAACCCGTGCCTCCATCCGGTCCAGTCCCGGCATTCCGTTGGCGCAGGAGCAAACATACCCGACGTCTTTTGGCAGGACACGTGCCTCCTCGAGCGCCTGCGCAATGGCCGTATTTAACCCGCGGCCCGCCCGGTCGAACGTACTGTCCGCTTCCGGATCGAATGCATTGCCGTAGCCCAGGATCACAGCCAGGATATCCGCGCCCCGGTTGCGAGCATGCTCTTCCTCTTCCAAGACCAGCACCGCCGACCCCTCGGACAGGACGAACCCGTCCCGGCCGGCATCAAAGGGACGGCTGACCGGCTCGGCTCCGCTCATGCCTGAGAGATAGCCGAGGTCGTGGAACAGGCGAAAGGTCTCTTCGCACAGTTCTTCGACACCGCCCGCGAGGACCGCATCGGCCCTTCCCAGCCTGATAAAATCAAACGCATAGGAAACCGCATCCAGACCGGCGCAAAAACCGGTTGAAATGGTGGTGTTAAAACCCTTGATGGTAAACCGGATCGAGACCTGGCTTGCCGGAGAATTGATGACCGTATTCGGAAAGTGCGACGGGTTCACGAAACGCGGGCCCTCGATCAGGCCTGAGCGGTCGAACTGCGCGATGCTGTGAAGGCTTCCGAAGGTCGTGCCGATGGAAACGCCGAGCGAACGGGTGTTCGCTTCGGTAACCTCCAGCCTGCTGTCATCGAGCGCGAGCCTGGCCGCGGAACAGACGAGCCTCGTGCTCCGGTCAAGGTCACGAAGGCCC
The DNA here is from genome assembly GCA_017885365.1 of Nitrospirota bacterium. Next base: position 4,309 of record JAFNGD010000190.1, on the reverse strand, counting down.
TTTTTCCCGAGATATGCCAATGCGTCGAAATCGGCGATCTCGCCGGCGGACTTGACCCGGAAGGGAGCCGTATCGAAGAGCGTGATCGGGCGGACGCCCGTCATACCGCGGGACAAGGCTTCCCAGTACGCCTCTCTGCCCGTTCCGATCGGCGAGAGGATCCCGATACCCGTTATGACAACCCTCTTCGTCATGTGTTCCTTACATCCCCAGACCGCCATCTATCTGGAGGACCTGTCCCGTAATATAATGTGACGCGTCGCTCAGTAGAAAAAGCACCGACTGTGCAACCTCCTCTGCCGAGCCGAACCTTCCCAGCGGGATCTGCTGGAGGGCCTTTTCGCGGAATTTCTCCCCCAGCTGCGACGTCATGTCCGTGTCGATGAAGCCGGGAGCGACCGCATTCACCCGGATGTTGTACGGTGCCACTTCTTTTGCCAGCGACTTCGTGAATCCGATGATCCCCGCCTTGGCCGCGGCATAGTTCACCTGGCCCGCCATGGGCCGGATGCCGCTGACCGACGAAACATTCACGACGTTCCCGCTTTTCTGCTTGAGGAAGGTGATGATACAGGCGCGGGTCGTATTGAAGACGCCCGTCAGATCGGTGTCGATGACGTCGCCCCAGTCCTCCCGACTCATGCCCATGAGCGACCGGTCGCGGGTGATCCCGGCGTTATTGACGAGGATGTCGAGCCTGCCGAACTCGCCCTTGACCTGCTCGATCATCGCTTTCGCGCCTTCGAAGTCCCGGACATCGAGCCGTATCGGCAAAGCCCGCCGTCCCAAGACCCGGACCTCGGCCGCCAGGGCCTCGGCGGCTTCCTGGTGCGATGTGTACGTGAAGGCACAGTCAGCGCCCTGCCTGCACAAAGCAAGGACAACAGCCCGTCCGATGCCTCGTGACCCACCCGTGACAATGGCCACGTTTTCGCGAAACTGCTGTGTGTCCAACAAACCTCCCGGTCCTGAGGAATGGTAGGTCGGCGACGAAGCCGGGTGAACCGAGAACAAGCATTGAGGCAAGTCAGAAGCGGATCAGCACCATGATCAAAACGGATGAACTCCAGAGCAAAGCATTGAAGTTCCCTGCAGCAGGCTGCAGGGAATAAGCTCGCTCCTGCATTCGCCTGCCGGTTGAACTGCCGGACAAGGAAAGATCCGCCGTTATCGGACTTGTAGCCGATTTGATCAGTGTCAAAAACCGTCGTTATGGTGAACAGGAATTCCCGCCAGTTACACTTCAGCCACCGTGGCTTCGTTCACACCACCTGTCCGTACACCGCCTTACTTGGTCGACGAGTAGAACACGATCACGCCGGTCCTGTCGCGGGTCATGGTGATCTTGTCCGCAGGTATTCCCGCCTCAGCGAGGATCCGCTCGAAGTCCTTCACCGTGCGCTGCAGGAACCCGTCCCAGTCGGCGATCCAATGGTACTCCTGGTCACGGTAGCGGTCCGCATCCTTGAACGCGGCAATGAGCTTCCCACCCTTGTTCAGCAGCTGGTAGAGGGACCGCAGCAACTTTACCAGAAAATCATCGGGGAGATAATCGAAGTAACCCACACTATAGATGATGTCCTGCTGCCCGAACTCCGCCTTGGCGATGTCGAGGTCGAACAACCGGAGCGCGTTATACTTGGTCATCGTTACCTGCTCAGGAGCCAGCTCTGCAGACGCCAGCCGGTTCACGGCGAAATCCAAGGCGTCGCCGTCGAGGTCAATGCAGGTGAACTTCGCCTTCGATTGCTTGATATCCGGGACCAGCATCGAGACCTCACGGCAGGAACCGCAGGCGATATCCAGCACTTTCAGGTCCTGCCTCTCGGAAAGCTCGGCCTGGAGAAGCTCGGTCAGCTTCTCAAGCCTCCCGCGCAACGCGTGCGCCAGCGTCCAGTCCTGCACGTATTTATCCAGATAGTATCCGATACCGTCGGACATCGGGGTATTCCTGTATGCGGCCTCCAGGGTGAGATGGTCGCCCTGGTAACCCTGAGGCCAGGTCCGGACCCGGTTGATGGCATAGCTCTTGGAGAGGATGGCGTGGGTGCGTTTGCGGAAATAGGACCGGGTGGCCTTTATCACATTCTCATCCTTGACTTCCGTCTCGAACCGTGCGCAGACTTTCAGGACCATATCGTTCAAGGCCGCGATCTCCCGGAGAACGGCATCCTCCTCGACCTCACCGCTTGCGATGCGTCGCTCCAGGGTCCTCAGTTCCTCCATATAGCGCTCGATCGCCTGCCCGAGGATGAGCGTGTATTTTTCCTGCTCTTCTCCGACAGACCAGAGGGCATCTTGCTCAGCATTAATTTCGTACTTCAGTTCGTTCTTCATGATAATTTGTCTCCTTTTGTCAGTAAGGTGGATGGGATACCGGCACACGGGATACAGTGGGGCGTGACCGCCTGGGGCACAGCAGCGGCCAGTTCATGAACAGATGCAGAGGTTCACCTCCTTCTTCTAGCAAAGTGATAGGGCATCGATGCTCAACCCCGAACGTGCCGACCCGGGGGCTATGTCTCAGGTAAGTGAAAGGAAAAGGAAAGGGTATGGGTATGGTGATGTCTGCGTTCAATTATTCACAGATTACCCTCGGAGCGAAATCAAGTCAAGTTTTTATTGTTTCAAAAGTGGTCGAGCAGAGGATTCAGGAAGCCATTATTGAGCTACTTTAGGATTATGGGAGCCGCAGGAGTCCGTTCCGGTGTGAGAACAGGAAAAGAAGGGGGATTATGTGTCGGAGATAACGCCGCGGTGCATTCGGAAATGCTGCTGCGTCTGGCGGGCAAGATCGGAGTTGTGGGTGACCATGATGAAGGTGGTGCCATGCTCTTTGTTCATGCGGAGAAAGAACTGCATCATGTCGTTCTCGGTCTCTTCGTCGAGGTCGCCGGTAGGTTCGTCGGCAAGGATGAGTTCGGGGTTGTTCATGAAGGCCCGGGCGATGGCCACGCGGCGCTGCTGGCCGCCCGAGAGCTGGGAAGGATGGGCATTGATCTTGTCGCTGAGCCCTACGGCATGGAGGAGCTCCTCGGCCCTCTGCTCGTGGCCGTCACCAGTTGTCCGTTGCGACCGGAACGCGACGGGCAGCAGGAGGTTCTCCTTCGCCGTCAGGATGGGCAGCAGGCTCGCGGACTGGAACATGAAGCCGACCCGCTCGCACCGGTACTCAGAAAGCCGGTCGCTGGTCCAGGTATAGATGTCCTCGCCGTTGAACAGGACCCTGCCCGCTGTGGGAGAGACCATCCCGCCGATGAGCGACAGGAGCGTTGTCTTGCCCGAGCCGGAATGGCCCACGATGGAGACGAACGCTCCCCGTTCGATGACGAGCGAGACTGCGCGGACCGCCATGATGGTCTCGCTCCCCACCCGGTACTCCTTCACAACGTTGTCGATCACGATCTGGCTCATGCCTACTCCGTTTTGAGCACCATCAAGGGCTCCATCTTCTTGAGCCGCTGGATCGGCCCCAGTGCGCCGAACACGCAGATCGCCGTCCCGCCCAGGAAGCTCATTCCTGAGATCACGACCCGTTCCATGACGGAAAGATCGGTGGAGAGATGCTTGACGATGGAGAATGTCTTCGCGAAGAACGCGGACAGACCGGTCCCCGCGACGATGCCGAGGACGCTCCCGGCAAGGCCGATGACCACCACCTCGATCAGGAATATCCGGAAGATGTGCCGTTCCTTGGCCCCGAGCGCCCGCATGATGCCCACTTCCTTGGACCGCTCGTTCGCAATGGCGGTAAAGATGGCCCAGACCAGGAAAAAGGACATGATCGCCGTCAGGGAGATGGTCATGGTGAAGATCCTGCTCATGTCCGTGAGCGTCGTGATGATGTTCTTACCGATGTCCTTGCGCGCCATGGCATCGGCCTCGATGATATTGTCCTCGACCTCCGCAGCGACCTTTGCCGGGTCGACGCCGGGCTTTACCTTTACCAGGATCACCGAGATATCATCAGGCTGCAGGTTCTTCACCTTGCCGCTCGCGACGATCGCCGGCATGTTCTCCATCCCGATGAACACCGCCCTGTCGTACCCCGTACCGGTCCTTTCCAGCGACCCGACGAGCCTGAACACGTTCCCGAACAGCATGCTGTCCATCTCGACGAGCCCCAGCCGGATGTTGAACGCCGATTCGTCGCCGGCGACCGCCTCTCCCTTGCCGAGCCTGCGCTGAAGCTTCTCCGCCAGCCAGGGCTTGATGATGAAGTCCGTGTCCTGGTTGAACGAGCAGGTGTACCTCGTCACGGTCGCGGGCGTATGCTGCTCCGTTCCCGATTCGATGGTGATCGCCTTCA
>JAFNGD010000189.1 GCA_017885365.1 Nitrospirota bacterium | reverse complement strand
CCATGATGTGGTGCCACATATACTGCACGATGGCCTGGAGCTCCCCGGCGATCGCCTGGTTCATCATCTCCGTCAGCTTCGGACTCGCTTTCTGTACCATAACCCTATCCCTCCTTCAAATCATTAGGTCGTCCCGAATAATTGAACTATAGCACAAATCCTGAGGCGCTTCATCGGTTTTTTGCTGCATCCGTCCCGTAAGGGGCAGGTCCGGCATCAAGCATTTCCCGCACGCGCCGGAGCAGGTCCTGAGGCAGAACGGGTTTGTTGAGAAGGACCATGTTCTCTTCCAGCAGGTCCTTTTCCCGAATGATGTCGGCGGAATAGCCGCTCATGAAGATCGCCTTTGCATCGATGCGCAGTGCGCGGATCTCGCGGAAGGCGGCCTTGCCGTTCTTCTTCGGCATGATGACATCGAACAGACAGAGGCCGATGGCGGCAGGACGCTCCTGGAACTTGCTCACCGCCTCATTGCCATCGACGGCGGTAATGACGGTATAACCGTGTTCCTCGAGCGCAAGCTTGATGAATCCGCGCACATCGGGATCATCCTCGGCAAGCAGGATCGTCTCGACGCCGCCCCGCACAGCGGCATCTGCCGGCGCCTGCTGCGCCTCGGACGCCGATCTTGTCAGCGGGAGATAGATCTTGAAGGTCGAACCCTTGTTCGGCTCGCTGTAAACCGCGATATGTCCGTGATGCTGTTTGATGATGCCGTAGACGATGGCGAGACCGAGGCCCGTGCCGCGCCCCATCGCCTTGGTCGTGAAGAAGGGTTCGAAGATCCGCGACCGCGTCGTTTCATCCATGCCTGACCCGGTGTCGGATACCGACAGCAGACCATAGCTGCCGGAACCTTCGAGCCCATACCGGACCGCGGTATCCTCGTCGACAGTGACGACCTCGGTTCCGATGATCAGCGCCCCTCCTCCCGGCATGGCATCGCGGGCATTGGTGGCCAGATTCATCAATACTTGTTCCAGCTGTCCGGCGTCGACCAGAGCGGTGATGTCCCGGTCGGTCAGTGCCATCCTGATCTCGATATCCTCGCCGAGCAGCCGCGTGATGAATTTCTCCATGTGGCGGACGACATTATTGATGCCGGTCGGCCGCGGCTGGATGACCTGCTTCCGGCTGAACGCGAGGATATGCCGTGTCAGGTCCGCGGCGCGGGACGCGGAGGAGAGCACCTGCTCGGAAAAGAACCGCGCCTGGCTTCCCTCTTCGGCCTGTTTCTTCAGGAGCGAAGCGTATCCCACGATGGCGGTCAGAACGTTGTTGAAATCGTGGGCGATGCCTCCGGCAAGCTGTCCGATGGCCTCCATTTTCTGAGCCTGATTAAGCTGCTGTTCGAGCCTGCTCTTCTCGGTAATGTCAACGGTCGTCATGATAATGGAACTTACCGCTCCCGTTGCGTCCCGCACGGGATAGGCCTTGATCTCCATCTTCTTTTCGACGTCATCGGCGCCCCGGTGGATATGTACGCCGGTGCAGGGTTTGCCCGTCTCCATGGCCCTTCGGGCGGAGCACTCCTCTTCCGGATCCGGACACGGCGCGGCGCTCTTGTGGGATAGCTCATGGCACTTCCTGCCCACGATATCTTCCAGGGGCATCCCGGTCTGCCTGCTGTATGCGCGGTTCGCGGAGAGGATGGTGAGCTCCCGATCGATGATGAGAAATCCCTCGTCAACCGTCTCCAGGATGTTCCGGATGAACGCCTCGGAACGTTTCCTCTCCGAAATGTCAATGAACGTTACAACAGCGCCGGCCACCGTTCCCTGCCGAGCAATCGGATAGGACCAGTACTCAACGGGAAAGCTCGTGCCGTCCTTCCGCCCGAAGACCTCATCATCGGCGTGCACGCCCCTTTTCTCCCGGTAGGCCTGGTAGATCCTGCATTCCTCTTCAGGATACGCGCTCCCGTCCGCGCGCTTGCAATGGATGATCCCATGTATTTTTTTCCCGAGCAGGTCCCCCTCGCTTTCATATCCCAGCAGACGGAGGCCGGAAGGATTGCAAAAGGTGCAGGTACCGTGCATATCGACCCCGTAGATGCCCTCCGCGGTGGAGTTGAGCAGGAGCCGGATATGCTCCTCCTTTGCCCGGACGGCTGCCTCCGCCTTTTTGCGTTCCCGGACCTCGCTCTCGAGCTCATCAGTCCGCTCCCGTACCCGTCCGAAGGCATCGTTAACCGCGGTGCCGATCCGATCGAGCTCGGTCATGCCCGTTCCGGCGACGTTACGCCCCTGACCGACATCAGAGACCATTGCAGCCACAGGCTGTTGAAGGTTCCTGCGGAGAATGAACAGGAGACCCGATGCCATCAGGAGCGAGCCGAGCGTGATGAGGGGGACCAGCAGCGCGACCTCTCTCCGCGTAAGATAGGATGAGGTTTCCCGGGCAACGGTGATCACCGTCCAGCCCCAGGGGGCAAAGGAATCCGAATAGCCATGGAAACGGCCGGCCTTGTCCGCCAGGGTGAAGTAGCCCGGAGATCGCCGGGCGAGGATTGCATGCGTCACTTCGGGGTCGAGCGTGGACAGCACGACGGCACCGTCGGCATTGCTGATGATGCCGGCCTGACCATTGCGGGACCAGGAAAGCCTGACTGCATCGCCGACGGAACGTTTTTTCGCCTCCACCACGACCGGGTTTCCGGTCAGCTGCGCGGTGATGAGTTCCGACGCCGCCGTTTCCAGGATCGTGGTTATCTGGTGGGCGGAGGCGGCGGCGGTGAACCGGTGGTAGTCCTCCTGAACGTGGTCCGATATGCGCTGGACCAGGATAAGAAGTAAAACGGTGATCACCGCAACGATGACGAAGATCGGGACAAGGAGCCTGAATCCTATGCTGCCCCTATCGAACTTCATGCATGATCTCCCGGGTGGTGGTAAGCAGGTTCAGAACAGCGGGAAGATAATCGTCGGCGGGAAGCACGAATCCGTTCTTGATCTCATCATCCCAGTCCTTCATCGCAGCGGCATCCCGCGTGCTCGCGTGAGGTTTGAGCCGGAGAAGCGCCTGCACGAACTGCTCCCGGACCCGGGACGAAAAGGACGGCAGCGCGGAAAAGGCAAAGTTCGGAAGGGGCTCGGAGATTGTGATCACCCGAAGCGGTTCCTTCTCGAACTTCCGGTAGAGGGTCTCTTTGACGCCGGCAGCGGAGATTTCGCGGGTGAGCAGCGCGGTCATGATCCGGTCCTGGCTCTCGAAAAAGATCGGCTGGACCGCGTCCATACCGAGGCCCGCGTCCTTCAGCAGTTTCGCCGGCACGATATGGGCTGCCGTGGAGCCCTTGAAGAAGCCGAACTTCTTTCCCCGCACGCCACTGAGTGCCGTGACCGCGGCATCGCTCGTCACGATGACGGAGCGGTAGGTTGGCTTGCCGTCCTTGCCGAGTGCCACGATCAGGGGCTCGGCAGCGCACTTCCGGTTGGCCCGTCCCAACGGCACCGGACCAAGCAGGGCCACCCCGATCTGTCCGCCGCATAGGTCCTCGATCAGTGCATCATGGTTCGGATAGAGCTTCAGCTCCCAGGCATGTCCGGTCGTGTTCTTCAGATACTCGATCAGCGGCGAATACAGCAACCAGATCTTTTCCGGGCTATAAAAGGGAATGACCGCCAGCGTGTAGCGTGACGGCAGGGATTGTTTATTCTCCGCACCGGCGGGTCCCGGCAGCAGCAGCATGAACGCACACCAGAGACTGAGAACAAGGTGGGACATCATAGTGAGAACGTACCGGAAGAACGGCCCCTTGTCAAGCGGCCGCAGGATCATTTTCCGGTATCCGCAGGCAATGCCGCGACAAAGGATGGTTATGTTTCCTGTTGCCATAACGCGGCATTTGCAATATAATTCCGGTCACTCTTTCAGAAGGAGATCGCTCTAGGAATGAACATCGTTTATAAGATACTGCAGGCCCACCTCATCGAAGGGAAGCTTGAGCCCGGCACCGAGATTGCCATCCGCATCGACCAGACACTGACCCAGGACGCCACCGGCACCATGGCCTACCTCCAGTTCGAGGCCATGGGCGTGCCGCAGGTGAAGACCGAGCTTTCGGTGAGCTATGTTGACCACAACACCCTCCAGGACGGGTATGAAAACGCGGACGACCACCGCTACCTCCAGACCGTGGCCGCGAAATTCGGGATCCACTATTCGAAGGCTGGGAACGGCATCTGCCATCAGGTCCATCTCGAACGGTTCGGCAGGCCGGGCAGTACGCTCCTCGGCTCGGACTCCCACACGCCCACGGGCGGCGGTATCGGCATGCTGGCCATCGGCGCAGGGGGGCTCGATGTCGCCGTCGCCATGGGCGGGGGGCCGTTCTATATGATCTGTCCCAAGGTCGTGAAGGTGAACCTGACGGGAAAGCTCCGGCCCTGGGTCTCGGCAAAGGACGTGATCCTTGCCCTGCTCGAGATCATGACCACCAAGGGGAACGTTGGGACCGTGATCGAATACGGCGGCGGCGTGGCAAGCCTCTCGGTCCCCGAACGCGCGACCATCACGAACATGGGCGCCGAGCTCGGCGTCACCACCTCTGTCTTTCCGAGCGACGGGGTCACCCGTGCCTTCCTCAGGGCCCAGAAGCGGGAGGACCACTGGGTCGAGCTTGCCGCTGATGCTGATGCGAACTATGACCGGGTGATCGACCTTGACCTCGCCTCCCTGGTGCCGCGCATGGCAAAACCTCATTCGCCGGACAACATCGCAACGGTGAAAGAGCTTGCCGGCACGAAGGTCGACCAGGTGATGATCGGCTCCTGCACGAACTCCTCCTACCGTGACCTGATGCTCGTTGCCTCGGTGCTGAAAGGAAGGCGGGTCCATCCCGACGTGAGCTTCGGCGTGGCGCCGGGCTCCCGCCAGGTGCTGGAGATGATCGCAGCAAACGGCGCGATGGCCGACATCATCACCGCCGGCGCGCGCATCCTTGAGTCCACCTGCGGGTTCTGCATCGGCGCGGGACAGGCGCCCAGGACCGACGCGGTCTCGGTCCGCACGAACAACCGGAACTTCGAAGGCCGCTCAGGCACCAGGAGCGCAAAAGTCTACCTCGCCAGTCCGGAATCGGCAGTCGCCGCGGCGCTCACGGGAACGATCACCGACCCCCGGGACCTGGGGATCCCCTACCCGGCGATCGAGATGCCCGCCGAGTTCTGGATCGATGACAGCATGGTACTTTCCCCAGCTGAAGCGCCTGACACGGTGACCATCGCCCGCGGCCCGAACATCGGCGTCCCGCCCAAAGGAGAGCCGCTGCCCGATGTCATCAAAGGCGTGGTCGCGATCAAGGTGGGCGACAAAATCACGACCGACCACATCATGCCGGCGGGGTCGAGGCTCAAGTACCGGTCCAACATTCCGAAGTACGCCGAGTTCGTGTTCGAGGGGGTCGATGCTCACTTCTCGAAGAAGGCGCTCGAGAACAAGAAAGCGGGTATTCACAATATCGTCGTGGCGGGATCGAGCTACGGACAGGGATCGAGCCGCGAGCACGCGGCCATCTGCCCCATGTACCTGGGCGTCAAGGCCGTGATCGCGAAGAGCTTCGAGCGCATCCATGCGGCAAACCTCATCAACTTCGGCATTCTGCCGCTCACCTTCTCGCATGAGTCGGATTATGATGTTCTCGGATCAGGAAATGAGATCGAAATCTCAGGGATCACGGCTGCGTTGGAACAGTCCTCCGACCTGTCGCTTATCGATCGGACCTCGAAGAAGCGCATCCCGTTGAAGTACTCGTTGAGCACCCGGCAGCGGGAGANNGGCCGGCGGCATGCTGAACTACACGCGGACAAGATCGGCCTAGGCACCGGCAGTCCGCAGCCCTTTCCAAGAGAAGGAAACAGAAAAGCCGCATTCCCTCAGGAGTGCGGCTTTGACGTCTTGCTGTCTTGATCAGATCCGGTCCCGGCACGTCTTCTGTCCGCAACCGCACTTCATCCCTCCGCTGTGCGGCGACTCGCCGTAGTCCACGGTGATCTCCTCGCCCTTCCTGATGTCCCGTCGCGCGTACACCTCCACCCGCTTCCTGATGATGCGCAAAAAAGCGTTCGCCCGGCAGGAGTGGTTCAGGTAACGGAGACTGTTCCCACCCGTGCAGTCGAGGGCCTGTGTATCGCTGATGTCGATGAGGCAGATCCGGCATCTGCCCCGCGCCCGCTGCCGCGCGGTCCTGATGGAGATGATCTCGCCGGTCACTTCCCCGATCTTGGCGCGGCCGGGGATCCTGGCATCTGCGAACACGCCGCGGCCTTCGATCGCGCTGGGCGCCGACCTCACACGGTACTTGATCATGATCGGGTCACAGTTTGACTTCGCGCAGGTACTTCGCGGCGTCTTCGGGAGGCGTGGGATTGATGTAGAACCCCGACCCCCATTCGAATCCGGCGACGCGGGTGAGCCGCGGCATGATCTCCAGATGCCAGTGGAAGTCGTCGTTCAGGGTGTGCCAGTGGCCGCGGCGCGGAACGCGGTTCGGCGCGGTGTAGAGGATATAATTGTACGGTGGATTGTCCAGCACCTTCCCGAGGCGCTGGAGCGTGTTCCGGAGCGTCCGGGAGAAGTCCATCATCTCTTCCTTGGTGATGTCCGCGTAGGCGCAGGAATGCCTCTTCGGATAGACCCATACTTCGAAGGGGAACCGCGCGGCAAAGGGAGCGAAGACCAGGAAGTGGCGCGTCTCCTCGATCAGCCTCGCGGCGTCCGACAGCTCCTGCCGGATGATATCGCAGAAGATGCAGCGTTCCTTGTAGTCGTAGTACGATTTTGCGCCGTCCAGCTTCTCCTTGACGCGTTTGGGTATGACGGGCGTGGCGATGATCTGCGAGTGGGTGTGGTTCAACGCGGAGCCGGCGGCAAAGCCCTGGTTCTTGAGGATCAGCACGTACCTCAGGCGCTCGTCCCGCTCGAGGTCAAGGATGCGGTCGCGGTAGGACCACAGGACCTTCTCCACCTGGCTTTCCGGCAGGTCCTCGAGGCGCTGGGCGTGCTCAGGCGTCTCGATGATGATCTCGTGGGCGCCGATNNAACTTGCTCGGGATGACGCGGACCCACCAGCCCTCTTTGTTGGGCTGCGTTTTCTCAGCGCGGAAGGAGGCGATCTCGGGAGGGGTCTTGGATTCGTTGCCGCCGCAGAAGGGGCACTCCGCGGGCGATACATCGTCTTCGGGCTCTTCGGTATGATAGTCCTGGGGGGTTTTCGGCCGCTCCGTGGAAATGATGATCCAGCGGCCGACGATGGGGTCCTTGCGCAAACGTGACATCAGATACCCGGTTTGGCCTTCCGCTCGGTCAGGACCTTGTGAACGATCCGTTTGAGCTCTTTGATGCGGATGGGCTTGTTGATATATTCTGCGGCGCCGAGACTCATGGCCTTGAGGTAGGATTCGACCTCGCCGTAGGCGGTCACCATGATGACGTCGGCCTTGGAGCCGGTCTTGCGGATCTCCTGCAGCAGCTGGAGCCCGTCCATGCCCGGCATCTTG
>JAFNGD010000188.1 GCA_017885365.1 Nitrospirota bacterium | reverse complement strand
TGAACATGTTGAACAACGGCGGACAGACAGTGAAGGCAGGGACCTACTGGAACATAACGAACGGCAGCCGGGTGCAGATGGACCAGGAAGGCGTGCTTCCGGGCAGCGGAACGGCCCGGTACATCAAGGCCCCGGTGGCGGTCATGCTGATGGCAGCCCCGGTCATCGGCCTGGTCTTCGCGGTGTTCCTTCCCTTCATCGGCATCGTGATGACCCTGAACCTGATCGGCAAGAAGCTGGTCGAGGGTGTGGCATCAGCGGCCGCGGGCAGCATGTCCTTCGGGTGGCGGCCCATCGAGGCCTACCTGGCCGGCAGAAAGGCGAAGAAAGACGCGAGGGCGAAGAAGGAAAACAAGGATGCAGGCAGACAGTAGGGCGGCAAACAGCACACAGGACAGGGCGGGACCGGACGACCGGTCCCGCCCTTTTTTATGGGCGCGCTCAGGGTCAGGTTTGACTTATTAACCTATCGACTTCCCCTCACAGACCCCCGCGGGATCAGATCTCTTTGACATCAGGGTCAAGGGTCATGGGTCAAGTAGCAAGGGTCAAGGTTCAGGGGCCAAGGTTCTAGACCCTTGAAGGTCAAACTTGAATCTGGAGTTATTGCGCGCCCCTTGAGGTTCCCTCTCAGCCTAGCCCTCCAGGCTTATTTGAACTTATCTTTCGCTGCAGTGACGGCATTCTTGAGGTCTGTCCATGCCGTTTCCGCGCCCGCCTTCAGCGTGTCCCAGGCCTCGCTGCTTGCACCCCGAAGCTCCTGCAGTTTCTTCGCCGCGGCATCCCTCTTCTCCTTGAGCTGCCTGATCTGATGTTCATACCCGGTCTTCGCCTCGGCCTTGGCCGCGCGGGCCTTCGACTCGAGCTCATCGATCTTGGCGGACCACTCCTTGAGCTGCGATGCTAATTTGTCGATATACTCCTCTCTGCTCTTCATGGTGTTTCCTCCTTTCAAATACCCCTCTGAGGGTCACCCATTTAAAGTGCACCGTCAAGGGAAAAAGCTATCTTGTGGCGAGAAGCGGAACGTTTCTCGCCGAGTTTTTCCGTTATCTTCATCTTCACCATTACCGCAGTTTCATTCGGTTTCGGTGTCAGTCTCTACTGCACCAGTCACCCATCAGGATTAAGGTCACGATGGTGAAACATTGATCCTGTGATCCTTTCCGCCTTATGGCGGACCAGAAAATCTTCGGTTCCAGGTCGTGTCCAAATGTTTGTTCAGGTCTAGTGGTTGTTAACCAGCCCTAAGGTGGCTCACGACATGGGCAGTAACGATGCTGATAACGCTATAGCGGTGGGACGATTTGCACCTCCAAGGGTGATATGGAACTCTTGTTGTAAGTATACCAGTGCTTGATCGATCAGGAGTGCTCGGGTAGGCGCCCCTTTATATAGTGGTCTATAATGTTTATACTTCCATCTCTACGCCCCCGGCAGCTTGCACTGCGGATTCTCCATCCCCTTGTTCCAGGGCAGCAGTTTCAGCACCAGCGCGCTGCCGCAGCGGTCGAAGAAGACCACCATGGCCGTGTCCAGGACCAGGAGCGCGTAGCAATACACCCTTCCCGCCTCCCAGAGACCGAGCAGCGTGCAGGCGAAGTAGGCGATCCGCACCTGGGAGGAAAGGAGACCGCGCTGCCGGTCCGAGCAGCAAAGAAGACCACCTGCAGGGCGCTCACCAGCATGACCGCTGCATAGCCCGGCGTCCACCCCGCCACGGCCGCGATGATGAGCGCCAGCGTCACGGTCCAGAACCACCACTCGATGCTCTTCACATCCATCTTCAGCTGCATCGCTGCACCTTCCTTTGAGTCGAGAGGGTCTTTCCAGGCTCTATCCTTATCCCCTCGCGGCGCAGCCTCCGGTGAGCATCGCTCCGCGGTGACGTTCTCCCCTGACACCCGCTCCTACATCTGCACAGCCGGCGTTCCCGTTAACCCGTCCTCTTCCTCGCGCAAGGCGCACCGGGCGTCCGTGTAATAGGTCTTTTTCCCCTTCACGTGCCGTGCGCTGATGCTGAAAAGCTCTTTCCTGCCGTCGAGAAGCGACATTTCCACCTCGGCCGTATGCACGAGGCCGCCGGCGAGCAGGTCCTCGGGCTCGACCTGCGTCCTTTCGGGATGGTTGGCGAAGAACGTCTCCCCCACGCTGCATGCCTGCAGGATCTCCTGCTTCGCCTTTGCCTCGAAGGCCTTCTGCCGGTATGCGGCGAACTGGGGAATGGCAATGGCGGCGAGGATGCCGACCAGGGCCACGATGATGAGCGGCACCAGGACCACGGCCACGTTGTTCACTCCCCCTGCCCGGGCCAGGGCGGCGGCCTTCTCGACGTCCGTTCCCGGCCGGGCCTTGAGCTCCTGCACCCGCCGCTTCGCGTGGCGGTAATAGAGGTAGTACCCGCTCATGCCGAAGACGATCATCATGAACAGGCCCACATAGGGCACGCAGCCCAGGAGCAGGACGAGGGCCGCCCATCCGTACATCTTCCGGTAGAGCATCCACCAGAAGCTGAAGAAGAAGGCCGGCCAGTGCCAGGCGACGGCGAAGGCGTCTTCGCCTCCGCTGCTGAAGCGTTCGAACCGCGAAAGATACTTGTCCGCGTTCTTCCCGATGAACAGGGCGAGGTCCTTCTCGGTCACGGCGGTCGGAGGGGCCGATCCCGACGGCCGCGTTGCCGCTCCCTCGACCTTTGTCCCGCAGAACCGGCAGAACTGCTGCCCCTCTTCGATCTTATTCCCGCATTGGACGCACGCTGTCATTGCACCGCCTCGATTCACGTAAGAAGTGGGAAAAAATCTCAACCCCTGAGGGTCTTTACGGGCTGTTGCCCAAACCGATCATGTGCTTCGACAGGCTCAGCACGAACGGAAAAAGTTTATGATATCAAAGGCCATACCGTTCGCCCTGAGCTTGTCGAAGGGTGAACGGGGGTTTGGGCAACAGGCCATTTACTCTTGATATTTACTACTATCCGCTCGTCCGACCTCAATGGTCTCTCGCATATTGCCCGGAAGACGGCTCCGTTCGGCTCGCTGTTTCGTTATCAGGTATCAAAAAGCAATTCAAAGTCCCGGGGCGTGATGATGCGAATCCCCTTGAACGTTTTCATATGAAGAAGATCCTTGTCTCCGGTGACCAGATACTCTACCGCTGCTTCCACGGCGCATGCCAATACGTTGTCGTCATCGCTGTCCCGACAAGCCCCGGAGGGGGGTTCGGACGGACGGACGATATCCCTGGCGGCCTCTTCGATCAATGCCGGCGCGGTTTCTGTTTCCTGCTTTGTTGCCGAGAACTTTTTTCCAAGGATGCGTTCGAATTCGTGAAGGATGAAGGGACAGGTGATGAGGTTGAATTGACGTTTTCGCGCCCGCGTGAGAAGCTTTTCACAGACCCCTTCAGTGAGAAAGGCCGCGAGGAGGACATTGGTGTCGAAGAGCGCCTTCACGACACTTCCTTGAAGATATCCTCGTCCGTCACCATGCCCTTCTTCTTCGCCCGAGCGCTCATGCTTTTCCGCGCGTCCGCAAAGTGGGCTTCCCAAAGATATAAACTGATCGATTCCTTCACAACATCGCTTTTATTCCGCCCCTGGCTCTTTGCGAACCGGTCGAGCTCGCGCGCAATCTTGTCGGGAAGACTGATGGACAGGACTGATCTCATGGCGCACCTCCTGTATTACAATACACTACACGGGCCGATGCTGTCAAGGGATTGAGATCTTCTTCCTTTGTCCCTTGAAGGTTCTGATGACCTATGGTGTGAACAACCATGTAGCTTTGCATTGAGGACAGCGTACGTTCAATTGCCCGCGGTTGGTTGGGATGTTCAACTTCTGCGAGCAGCGCTGACAGGTGATTATGGTCGTTGTCTTCAATTCTCCGGCACTGTTCATCTCAGGCTGATAGAGCCGCCGCATTCCGCACTCAGGGCATATTACGGTAATCATCCCCTGGTCGATCGGCACCCTCAGCTGCTTGTTGCATTCTAGACAAACGATGATCGTCGTATTCTCCGGAGGAACGGCCTCTGAAGCCCCAGGGGATTCAATGCTCTGCACTTCCTGCACTTCCTCGGGCAGCTCCTCACTGGCCGTCTCCTTCAGCGGCGCTTGCTCCGGCTCTGGTGCTTTTTCTGGTTCTGGCGCTTGTACCGGTTCCGGAGCCGGTACCGGTTCTGGAGCTTTTACCGGCTCGACTGCTTTCTTCAGATCAGAGACAGCAACCTGCTCATAGGACGCAACGCTGATCGTTTGGCGTGCTGCTGAGGGAACGGTCTTGGCCGTCATTCCCAGTTTGGGCATCTTGCCGCTCCGGATGAACTCATCGCCGAACGCGGTCCGCAGCAGTTCTGTCGTCCGCTCGCTGCTGTACAGGACAATGCCTTTCCCGGATGCGAAATCGTGCGCCTCCGATGAGCAATCGGTCGTGGTGATCAGGTATCCTTCCGTGCAACCGAGCTGGACCATCGCTCCATAGAATTGTTGAAGAACCGGCCGGCCGATGAACGCCCCGCGGTATTTCTTGCAGAGAATGCCGATCCGCGCACCGTTCTTACCGAGCAGTACCGCGTCAGCACCAGCGGCACTGCTCTGTTCCACCACGTAACCCTGCCGCGAGAACGCATCGAGCGTCAGTCGCAGGAAATCCGCATGGGAAATTGAATCGAAGATAGTTGTTGCCATCGCTGTGAAACCTGGGGGTTATCAGGTCTTTCTCCGTGCATGTTCGTCCTTTAATTGATCCTAAACGTCACCGGAAGGTCCTGGCAGCCCACCACGTTGGCTCCTTCATCAGCAGCCACGAATCGCCATGTCGCTTCATAGGTTGCCGTGGCACCGGTCGTAACAAAGGACAGGGTAAACCCTGTGGGTTATCGGTAGGCAGACTGACCGGAATAATATTCATCCCGATGGTGCGGTGATCCGTTGTTCCCGGAGGATACCCCGCCAAGATTGCGGCAACCTGCGGGCGCGTATATGCAACGTAAACCGGGACGGGAGTCACAAGCGGGTTTCGTGCTGCAATAACGGTGATGCTGAGCAGTGGAGTGGTCCCGGTGCTGCTGCTGCGCAGCGATATGTTTCCGTTCGGCGTACAGGAAGACGCTGCACCACCATCACCGCCTCCACCACCACCGCAGGATGCGAGCAGGGACAGTGCCACGATCATAATGGCACATCTCAGTGAAAGCGACTTCACGGCTTCTTCCCTCCCTTTGGGGCGCTCCCCGGGCAAGGTCACGATAACCTCAGGGTCATGGGTCAAGGGTTCAGATGACGGTGCAGGGACCGTTTGAGGTCCGACTTAACTATTGAGATTCTCTCCTCCGCCGTCACAGAGGACCCTCCAGAGACCCCATGAGGATCACCCTTTCCCCGCTCATTTTTTCTTGAGGAAGATCAACAAACCGACAAAAATGATAGAGCTGAATACAAAGAGATTCATGATAGCAACGAACGCCATCCTGATCCAAAACCTCTCTTCCGAATCGGTTCCTTGCTTAAAGAAATCCGCATAGCTGCTTATGTGGTGTTGGGAGATGGCATAGCCGACAATGAGAAAGAAGAAGAGCGCAAGCACGCATAAGAACACGACATAGGACAGCACTATTTTTTTCTGCTGTTTGTTCATGGCTCTTCAGACCTCCGAGAAGCCCGGGACCGCTTGGTATCCGACCTAAATATTGAGATTCTCTTCTTCGGCCCTTAGAGAAGAACCCGAAGGTCAGGTCAACTTCCCTTAGTCTTTCTCCTCCGCCAGCTCCGCCTCCAGTTCCTTGATCGTCGGCAGCTTGCCCTGCAGCTTCTTCGGCAGCGACTCGGTCAGTTTGTATCCCGACACGCCGATAGGCTTGCGAGTGTCGCGCAGCGCGTACTCGACAATGACCTTATTCTTGGCCTTGCAGAGAATGATACCGATGCTCGGCTGGTCGTCCTTGTGACGCAGAAGATCATCCACGGCGGACAGGTAGAAATTCATCTTTCCCGCATACTCGGGTTTGAACTCGCTCATTTTGAGATCGATTACGACGAAGCAACGGAGCCGCAGATGGTAGAAGAGCAGGTCCAGGTAGAAGTCCTGATCTCCGACGTCGATGTGGACCTGGCTACCTACGAAGGCAAATCCTACGCCCAATTCCAGCAGAAATGCCCGGATGTGATCGATCAGACCGCGCTCGAAATCCCGTTCCCGGGCCTCTCGGTCAAGACTCAGGAAGTCAAACGTGTAAGAGTCCTTTAAGACCTGATGGGCAAGGTCGGACTGGGGCGGCGGGAGCGTGCGGTCGAAATTGGTCACCGCTTTGCCCTGGCGGCGGTACAGGTTGCTCTCGATGTGGTGAACGAGGATGTTCCTGCTCCACCCCTGCTGGATGACCTGCCGGATATACCATTCGCGCTCGACGGCATCTTTTACCTTGTCCAGAATGGCGAGATTGTGGTACCAGGTTATTTGTGCAAGCACCTCTTGCACAAATTGTTTATCCGGCCATGCTTCGGCAAACGCGCGCATATACTTCAGGTTTCTTGAAGAGAAGCCTTTCGTTTCCGTAAATTCGCGCCGCAAGTCTCCGGCGAGACGGTCGATGACCTTGGAGCCCCAGCCCTGCGCTGCCTGCCTCGCAAGAATGTCACGCCCGATCTGCCAATAGAGCAGTACGAGCTCTCGATTTACGGATAGAGAAGCCCTGACCTGCGCCGCGCGTATTCTCTCCTTAAGGTCATGCAAAAAGTCTGCGTAATCACCCGCGGTCGTCTTGAGATTCTTATCCATATGCTTCCCTATCCTTCAGTCTTGCCACTATCTCATTCTTCGCATACAGACCCCGTGGGGTCAAGTCCACTTTCATGTCATTCCATGAAACTCTTCATTAAGCGCCTTGAACAGCCCACCCTGCCTGTTCAAGCATGCGGTCGATCTTTGACGGGCTCTGTCTTCGGGGCCTTGGTGCATAACCAGTTGTGAGATGAAGATCCGCTCCTACAGGGCATTTGATGTAGTTTGAGGATAGTACAAAGAACTGAGAATTGCAAGGGGTTGCGGCTGTACGTGATACGTTACAGCCTTTCAAGGCAGCGTCGTTTTTGTCCGTTGCGGTTTTCCGGGAGATTGTGTAAGATTCCGACAGCTATGTTTACCTATCTCCTGAAGCGCGTCCTTCTGTTCATCCCGACCCTCCTCGGCATCACGCTCATCACCTTTCTTCTCATGCAGGCCCTGCCTGGCGACCCGGTGCAGGGCATGGCAGGAGAGCGGGCGAACCCCGAGACGCTTGCCCGCATTCGCACCGAGCTGGGTTCCGACCGGCCGCTTCCGCTCCAGTACCTGGGCTACCTCAAGCTCCTGGCACAGGGAGAGCTCGGCAGGTCCTATTACACGAACCGGAAGGTCGCCGACGATCTGCTGCAGAAATTCCCCAATACGGTGCGGCTTGCGCTGGCAGCGGTCGTCTTCGCTTCCCTGGGCGGCATTATCCTCGGCGTCATCTCGGCGGTCAAGCGGGGGACCGTCTGGGACAAGTTCGCATCCATCCTCGCCATCGGCGGGATCTCGCTGCCCGTGTTCTGGCTCGGCCTCACCCTGATGCTCGTCTTCGCCCTTTATTTCCGATGGCTGCCCCCGTCAGGCATGGGCAACGGATCATTTCAATATCTCATCCTGCCGGCGATCACGCTGGGCACCTATTCCCTGGCGTACATTGCGCGCATCACCCGCACGAGCATGATGGAATCGCTCTCCCAACCGTACGTGACCACGGCGCGGGCGAAGGGTCTCACGGAGAGGGCGGTCGTTCTGAAGCACGCACTGAAGAACTCCCTGATCCCCATCGTCACCCTCATCGGCCTCGACCTCGGCTCCTATCTGAACGGCGCGGTGCTGACCGAAACGATCTTCGGATGGGATGGCCTGGGCAGATACGCACTCGACGGCATCATGAAGCGGGACTACCCGGTCATCATGGGCGTTGTGCTCTTCGGCGCCGTCGTCTTTGTGGCCATGAACCTCCTGGTGGACATTTCGTATCACTATCTCGATCCGCGGGTGCGGGTGAAAAGCGAGTCGTAGAACAGGCTGAACCGCGAAGGCGCGAAGAATTTATTGCGCTTGTTCGTGACGGGTTAAAAACCAGATCAACAGCTTTGCTGTCGCATCAATACCGGTGAGGAGAACACATGATAGTTAACATCATTTTGCCAAAGAGAACACAGAGATCACAGAGAATTGCCACAATAAGAGGTGTTTAGCTTTCCTCGGTGTCCTCGTTTACCTCTGTGGCGCAAGGAATTTATTGCTTATGCCTAACGATCATCATATCACTGATTTTAACGGCAATCTTCCGGCTCTTATCGCGGTCGTCGTGCTGGCAGTCCTGGTACTGACCGCGCTCATCGGGCCGCTCCTCGTGAGCCACGACCCGCTCGCCGTGGACCTGGACAGTTCGCGGCAACCGCCGGGCAGGACACATCTGCTCGGCACGGACAATATTGGCAGGGACATCCTGAGCCGCATCGTGCATGGAGCCCGTATCTCTCTCGGCGTCGGCATCTCCGCCTCGCTCTTCTCCCTCGGCATCGGAACCCTCTTCGGCCTCTTCGCGGGATATTTCGGCGGCAGGACGGACCTGGTCCTTTCCCAGGTATTCGATATATTCCTGGCCTTCCCCAGCCTGATCCTGGCCATCGGGATAAGCGCCGTCATGCCGCCCGGTCTCTTCTCGGCAATGCTCGCCATCACCCTCGTGAGCTGGGCCGGCTTCGCACGGCNNCGTCCGCAGCATGACCCTGTCGCTGAAGGAGCAGACCTATGTCGAGGCCTCGCGCGCCATCGGCGCCACGACCGGCAGGGTCCTGTTCCGGCACATCCTGCCGAACGCCCTACCGCTCCTGCTGGTGGCCGGCAGCCTACGCGTGGGAGGGTTCATCCTGCTCGAGGCCGCCCTTTCCTTCCTGGGCCTCGGCGTCCAGCCGCCTACACCCACCTGGGGCTCCATGATCAGCCTGAACCGGATGTACATCAACTCCGCACCCTGGATGGTCATCTTCCCGGGGCTCGCCATAAGTATGACAGTCATCTCGTTCAACATCCTCGGGGACTTTCTGCGCGACAAGTTGGACCCGCGGTTCCAGGGGTAACAACGACAAAGATCGTAAAATGCCATATTGCCACGGATGGACACGGATTCACACGGATCAAGGAACCGTATATCGATCTTATCAGAATGGACCAGGTTCGTCATTCCATAAATTCGTTTGACTGATCTGATCGGTATTTTCATCCATATGGGCCTATTTCTCCGGGATCAAATTCTATGAATCTTTTAATCCGTGTCCATCCGTGTGGATCCGTAGCTAATACGTATCGACGTTTTTGATACGCTTTCAAAATTACCATGCACATCCATCCCAAGAAATCCCTCGGCCAGAACTTCCTGACGGACCCCCACTATCTCCGGAAGATCGCCGACGCCGCGCAGGTCACCGCCGTTGATCAGGTGCTCGAGATCGGCCCGGGACTGGGGCATCTCACCCGGGAGCTCGTTGCGCAGGCAGGCAGGCTTGTGGTCATCGAGCTGGACGACCGTCTCATTCCCCGGCTCCATGCGGAGTTCGGCTCGTCGCCGCATGTCGGGATCGTTCATGCTGACGCCCTTGAGTATGACTACGGCCTGCTTACGGGAAAGTGGAAGGTCGTCGCGAACCTTCCCTACTATATTTCAACGCCCATCCTCCAGCGGTTGATCGTCCATCGCGACCGCTTCACTACGCTGACACTCATGCTCCAGAAGGAGGTCGCAGAACGGATCGCGGCTCAGCCGGGCGGCAAGGAGTACGGATTTCTGTCTGTGCTCGTCCAGTACTCCGCGGTTCCCCGCCTGGAGTTCGTCGTGCCCGCGGGCGCCTTCACGCCCCGGCCGAAGGTGGATTCGGCGGTGGTGACGCTTACGCTGCGCGAACACCGTGAGCACACTGTGGAGGATGAGGCCCTTTTTCTTCGCGTGATCAAGGCGGCCTTCTCCCAGCGAAGAAAGACCCTGCGAAACTCCCTGTCGCGGCTCGGATATCCGCGGGAGGTCATGGACACCGTCCAGGGAGTGACCGGCATTGACCTGGGCCGCAGGGCAGAGACCCTGAGTGTCGTCGAGTTCGGGGTATTGGCGGATTTTCTCGGCAGGCAACAGACTGTAAAATAAGATAAAAAATAAACCCGAAAAACTTGACAAGACTAAATTAATATGGTATATATTGTTCAGTCCCTAACGGCCTGCGGAACATCCCGATCTTGCGACGGACCGGGACACCGGCTGCAGACCATCCCTCCAACAGCCCCGGCAAATGATGTCTTGTTTGCCGGGGCCCTGCTTTTTTGGGTCTTCTCCATTCAGCAATGGATAATAATTGTGAGAATTTTTGCCGGCAGGTGCCTATTTTCATAGGGCTGCTCCAGGGTCGTGCGGGGAGGGGTGAGCATCGTTTTGCCGTACCCTTACCCCGGGCAGCCCGGCTGCGACGACTGTGCGTGACGCATGCCGGTTCCCCGTACCGATCAAGTACAAGCAAAAAAGCAGCGCGTCCGTAGGGGAAGCGCTGCCGGGATCTGGCAAATCAAGATGGTAATCTAAAAAAGCATCCTGCATGCTTAGCACAGCGGAGCCACCGGACTGCCCAAAAAAAGAATCGTTTTTTTCTGCGATCCGGTTCTGAAGTCCCCGCTGCCACAACGAAGCTTCTTTTTTCTGCACCCCGGTTCTCAGGCCCGCGCAGGCATGCCACCGAACCTTTCTTGTTCCCAGGCGGATCAGCAATCCATGTGTGCTTTCACTCGCTTCGCTCGTACGCACAGGCCAGCTATGTGGTCGTCCAATCGGAATATCGAGCATGCTTGTGCGCAGGCCAGATCACGGCACGGGATGCAGGGCGTAGGGGGAAATGCAAAGCATGCCCTTGCCTGTACCCAACCCCGGGCAGCCCGGCTGCGACTACTGTGCGTTATGCATGCCCTTACGCGGATCGAACAGGAACCGACCCCAATGCAGCGCGTCCGCAGGGGAAGCGCTGCGGGGATCCGCAGCAGCGATTCGGAACATCACGCAGCATCCTGCATGCTTAGCACAGCGGAGCACCGGGCTGCCCAAAAAAGAGAATTGCTTTATTCTGCTGCTCGGGGGATGCGAACGCCGTAAGTAGTCGACCCTGTTCTGATCCCGCATTGCGCCCGAGAACGACCAACTTCCCCCTTTTACCTTGACATTTCACGGACGTATTTTATAATACTCCATCATTTTTCCAGAGAGCCTATGAGAGAAGCGATCATCAAGATAGTTGAGGAAGGCGCCCGGGTAAAGACGACGTTCTTCAAGGAGAACGCGGACCGGATCGTCGAGGTCGTGCACCTCATCGCCCAGGCGTTCCGCGACGGCAAAAAGGTGCTCCTCTTCGGGAACGGCGGGAGCGCCACCGACGCCTGCCACATCGCCGCAGAGTTCGTGAACCGTTTTCTCATAGACAGGCCGCCGCTCCCGGCCATCGCGCTGAACACCGATCCCGCGGTGCTCACGAGCATCGGGAATGATTTCGGCTACGACCAGATATTCTCCAAGCAGCTCAGGGCCCTCGGGCACGAGGGGGACGTGGTCGTCGGCCTCAGCACCAGCGGCAATTCGACCAACGTCATCAACGCGCTGGAGGTGGCGAAGAAGGGCGGGATGAAGACCGTGGTCCTGACCGGCGGCAGCGGCGGCAAGATGGCGAACCTGGCCGACTTCACCTTCATCGTCCCGTCCAAGCACACACCGCACATCCAGGAGACCCACATCACCCTCGGCCATATCATCTGCCAGATGGTGGACGAGGAGCTCTTCGGCGGGAAGCGGTGACCCCATGAGCGCCTTCGACCCCACGCGGATCAAGACCTACTCCCTCAAGGACCGCGCCAGCAAGGTCCGCATCGACGAACTCGCCTCGCCGCACCGGAAAGGCGGGTCCTTCAAGGACTTCTTCTCATCGCTCCCGGGCATCCTCGCGGCAAAGCACCTGCAGGAAGTGGCCGCGGCCGTGGTCCAGGCGCGCAGGGACAAGCGGCCGGTCATGCTCGGCATGGGCGCCCACCCCATCAAGGTGGGCCTCACACCGGTGATCATCGACCTCATGGAGCGCGGCGTCATCACGTCTCTGGCGCTGAACGGCGCCGGGATCATCCACGATTTCGAGCTTGCGCTGATCGGCCAGACCTCGGAGGACGTTGACAAGGAGATCCTTTCCGGCGCTTTCGGGATGGCGGAAGAGACGGGCAGCATGATCAACCGGGCGATCAATGACGGAGCGGGCTTGGGCATCGGCGAGTCCGTGGGCAGGATGGTCCAGGGCGGCGACTTCCCCTACAAGGACAATAGCCTCCTGGCGGCAGGCAGCCGGCTCGGCATCCCGGTGACCGTGCACGTGGCCATCGGGACCGACATCATTCACATGCACCCGTCATTCGACGGCAGAGCGACCGGCGAAGCGGCGGCCCGGGACTTCCGGAAGTTCTGCTCGCTCGTCGCGGACCTCGAGGGCGGCGTCTACGTGAACCTCGGTTCGGCGGTCCTCCTGCCCGAGATCTTCCTGAAGGCGGTGACCCTCGGCCGCAACCTCGGCCACACCCTCAAACACTTCACCACGGTGAACATGGACTTCATCCAACACTATCGCCCGAGCACCAATGTGGTGCGCCGCCCGACCCACGGCGGAGGAACGGGCTTCGCCCTCACCGGCCATCACGAGATCATGTTCCCCCTCCTTGCCGCGGCCATCATCGAGCTGTCCGAGTAGCTTTTCCCTCTTTCAACGCGAACTATCGCCAACCCGGCGAAAATCCTTTACGGCATGCTCGGTCGTCNNAAATGCTTCACCCTCGGACTCGGTCACCTGCCTAGATTTTCGCATGGGGAAAGCAACTGCTAAAGGCTTTGCCGTACCCCAACCCCGCACTTCCCTGGTGCGGCCCTATGAAATTCTTGGGCACCCGTCATGGCCTAAGGCAGCGTCCCGATAGGGCGAATCCAGGAGCGAGCGCATTCCCCAGCCTTATAGGGAATAGCGAGCGATTAGGATAAATATTAAACCTTGAGGATCGAAGCTCCATGCCGTAATCTTCAGGGAGCTTAAACGCGCATGTCTGAGGCCGCAGGCCGAGTTTGCGCGGGCGAGCGGACGTGGCCTTAGACGGGTCAAGAATTTCATTCAGGACGGGTCGGGGAGGTGCAAAAAAGGCTGGCCTTTAGATTTCTCTGCGTTTGAGGGAAGGTAGTTTCAACACCGCTGGCTGCATCGCTCGTGCGGGTAGCGGCTGATCAGGGACGGTCATATCAGGAACTTGCTTCGCGCATGACAGCGCCGGGGATCGAGGCAAGGGGGAGCACCTTGTCGACGGCTCCCAGGTCAATGGCCTTCTTCGGCATGCCGAAGACCACGCAGGATTCCTCGTCCTGGGCAATGGTTACGGCGCCTGCCTCCTTCATCTCCAGCATCCCTTTCGCGCCATCATCACCCATGCCGGTCATGATCACGCCGACGGCGTTCGGTCCGGCGTAGCGCGCCGCGGACCGGAACAGGACGTCCACCGAGGGCCGGTGACGGCTCACGAGCGGGCCGTCCTTGATTTCCACATAGTAGCGGGCACCGCTGCGCTTGAGCAGGAGATGATGGTTCCCGGGGGCGATGAGTGCGCGGCCCCGGATCACGGTATCGTTGGTCTCCGCTTCCTTGACCGAGATGTGGCAGATGCTGTCCAGGCGCTGGGCAAAGGCCGTGGTGAAATTCTCGGGCATGTGCTGGACGATGACGATGCCGGGCGCGTCCAGCGGCAGGGCCGTCAGGAAATCCTTGAGCGCCTCCGTCCCGCCCGTCGATGCGCCGACGACGATGACCTTTTCCGTGGTCTTGAGCATCGCGTCCTGGCCGATCCGTGCCTTGGCCAGGACAGCGTCGGCGGTGAGCTTCGGCGGGACCTCCCGGGGGCCGGAAGGCAGGCGCCGTACATGGGACGCGGCGGCCGCCTTGACCACGTCGCAGATGCGGATCCGGGCCTCTTCCAGGAACTGTTTGGCACCCAGCCGGGGCTTCAGGACGATCTCGATCGCGCCGTATTCCAGGGCGTGCAACGCCGTATCAGAGCCGCTCTCGGCGAGGCTGGAGCAGATGACCACCGGGATGGGGTGCTGAGACATGATCTTCTGGAGGAAGGTGAGCCCGTCCATGCGCGGCATCTCGACGTCCAGCAGGATCACGTCGGGCACCTCGCGGGCAATGTGTTCAGCAGCGATGAGCGGGTCCGACGCCTTCGCCATCACTTCGATACCGGGGTCCGACGACAGGATGTCGGCCAGGGTCTGGCGAATGACCGCGGAATCGTCGACAATGAGGACGTTGATCTTGCTGCCCATGCGTTCTTCTTTCATCGAGGAGGATGCACGGCCATCCTGGAATTGAAGCTCCCTGCAGCAAGCTGCAGGGAGTCTTCGATCCTCAAAGGTGAATTATTTATTCTAATCGCTCGATAACCCCGCAGCTAGCTACGGGGAATGCGCTCGCTCCTGGATTCAGCCGATCTTCCGATACACCGTAGACGTGATGCGCCGGAGCGGCAGGTCAAGACCGTGGACGCTTTCGGAGTGCCCCAGGAACAGATGTCCTTCAGGCTTCAGAATGCGGCAGAAGCGGTTGATGAGCCGCTCCTGAGTGCTCCGGTCGAAATAGATGATAACGTTCCGGCAGAAGATGACGTCCA
>JAFNGD010000187.1 GCA_017885365.1 Nitrospirota bacterium | reverse complement strand
TGGGTTTGAAAAAGGGGAATCCCATGAGGTGGTCCCAGTGTGCATGGGTAAAGAGGACGCTGAAGGAATGCTCGTTGTCGGCGATCAGTTTGTTCCCGAGCCGCCGCATACCGGTGCCTGCGTCGAGGATAATGATATCGNNGTGCTNGCCNCTATCNNNNANGNACGNAGNGTCCANNCCGNANTNNCNNGCNTGNGAGCCAGACNCNGCGTCGCNGCGTCCGGGAAGTACTTCGTGAAGTACGGCGGCGACACGACGTGCATGGAGGTCCGGAGCAAGAACAACGACATCATCATTCTTGATGCTGGCACCGGCATGAGGCGCCTCGGGAACAAACTCCTCGCGACCGACGAGCGTGACCTCAATGTCCTCTTCACGCACGCTCACTGGGACCACCTCATGGGGTTTCCCTTCTTCAAGCCGATCTACATGAAGGGGACGACGATCGCGATGTACGGCTGCCCCTACGCGCAAAAATCCGTCAAGGCCATGATCGGGAACACCATGGTGGCGCCCTACTTCCCCGTGGACTACGGCCTCCTGCAGGCAGAGATCTCGTCCCACAGCGTGTGCAAGGAATCGTTCCAGATCGGGCCGATCACGATCACCCCCATCGCTCTGAGCCATCCGAACCTGGGGATCGGGTACAAGTTCGCCGAGGACGGAAAGACCTTCGTTTTTCTGACGGACAACGAGCTGGCGCACAAGCACCATGGCGGCCTTGACTATGACGATTATCTCCGGTTCTCCGAAGGCGCCGACTTCCTGATCCACGATTCGGAATACGCGCCGGACCAGTATGCGATGACCAAGGGATGGGGGCATTCCCTCTATACCGATGCACTCCGGCTGGCCATGGAGGCGAAGGTAAAACGGTTCGGCTTGTTCCATCACAACCAGGACCGTACGGACGCGCAGCAGGACAGGATCGTTGAAGACTGCAGAAGCATCGCCCAAGAGAAGAAGGCGCAGCTCACCTGCTTTGCCCTCGAGCCGGAAATGGAGATCACGCTGTAGTCATCGCTCTTCACGTTTTGCGATCATTTCTCCCACCTCTTCCTCTGTATTGCCCTGTGTTCCCCGATCAGGGGGGCGCGAGGTCCCGCCGGTGCAGCGGCGCCGGTGGGACCGGCTGTTCGTTCGGGACCTGGTAACCCATGAAGATCGGCATACAGACCTGGGGGTCCGAAGGCGATGTGCGGCCGTTCCTTGCCCTTGCGGCAGGACTGCGGGCGGCGGGACACGACGTGACCCTGGTCGTCACGCACATCACGAACAAGGATTACACCGACCTCGGCACGTCGTTCGGCGTCCCGGTCCGCACAGCCGGCTGTCTTTCCCCTGACCTCGCGAAGCATGCGGGGGAGGCCCTGGCCCGTGAGACGAACATCCTGAGGCAGGTTGGCCTCATTCTCCGCGAGCTCTTCGAGCCCGCAGCGCAAGATATGCTGTCGGAGGCCAAGCGCCTCTGCCGGGAGAATGACCTCCTCATCGGCCATTTTCTCGTTCATCCCCTGAAGACCGCGGCAGAACGTGTGGGCAAGCCCTGCATCTCGCTCTTCCTCGCACCGCTCATCCCTTCAGCGCACTTCCCGCCTCCCGGGGTTCCGCACTTCGGCAAGGTCCTGAATGTCCTCTTCTGGTCGCTCGGAGGGTTTGTCATGGATAGGATGTTCCTTCCGCCGGTCAATGCGATGAGGCGCGCCGAGGGGCTTCCTCCCTACTCGAGCGCGATGCGGGAGGCATTCCTGTCTCCCCGCCTCAACCTGGTTGCATCAAGCCCCTCGCTGTTCCCGACCCCGCCTGATTGGGACAATACCATCCAGCAGTGCGGCTCCTTCCATCTTCCCGCACACGGGAGACGGCTGCAGCTCCCGGAGCCGCTCCGGCTGTTCCTGGCGGCAGGTCCGCCGCCGGTGTACATGACCATCGGGAGCATGAGCGCTGCCGATCCATCATACGATGAGACCACGCGGCTGTTCATTGACGCTGCCAGGCTGGCCGGCTGCAGGGCCATCATCCAGACGGAGGGACAGGTCACGGGTACCGGTGCGGAGCACCCCGATATCTTCTTCATCGACCGTGCGGAACATCATGCCGTGTTCCCGTCGTGCGCCGCGGTAGTACACCATGGCGGCGCCGGGACGACCCATGCGGCATCCCGGTCAGGCTGCCCATCCATCGTGGTGGAGCACGTGACGGACCAGGCCTTCTGGGGCGGGGTGCTGCACCGTGCAGGCATCGCCCCGCCGCTGCTGCATCGCCGGACCGTCACGGCCGCGAAGCTCGCCCGTGCCATAAGGAGTGTTCTCGGTTCTTCCGCCCTGAAGGAAAGGGCGCGCGGGATCGGGGAGAGCATGCGGCGGGAGGACGGCGTGAAGCGGGCGGTGGAGCTGATCGAGGAACGATGCCTGCATTGATGAACGCCGGGAAGAGGAAAAACAGTATGGGCTGGAAAGGCCTGGACCGGAAAAGCGGTTGACATCTGACAGGCAAGATCTTATAGTGATGTACGATCATGCAGAAGCTAAAGTTGATCATAGCGCTCCTTGCGTTTGCACTTCTCATCCAGAACACCTGCCCCTTCGGCGCGGCGGGCAAGTCCACGGTGGCCGCGGCCTGCGATCACTGTCCCTTGAAGCACAACTTCACTGTTTCAACCGACGGCCAGAAGGAACTCGTGTCTGATCCTTCTCCGGTCCATTACCCCCTGTACGTATTTTCCATTCCGAAAACGGTCCATACCTTCCAACCCTCGCCCATCCAGCCAGCACAGTCGTTCCTGGCGGATAACTACCAGGACGCCTTACCGGACGAGCTTCTGAGACCTCCCCGAGCATAACCCCCCAACCCGAATCAACGTCTTTGCCATAGAGATCAATGAGCACACAGTGCACGCCCCCGCAGATGTGAAGCCGAGGGACGAAGAAAGAGGCTTGCCGGTTCACGTGAAGTCATGCCTTGTCCATCGGCTGTCATTGTTCGGGCGCCGTTCTCCGCGCTCCGCGTCTCCGTGGTTACTATCCATTCAGGGAGGCTATGCATGAATACCCCAAAGACGCTCCTCAGGAGCGCTGTCGTTCTCTATTTTGTCATCGCCTTTGAAGTACTGATCATGATCAGCCCCTTTGCGGGGTTCTTCTACTCGGTCTTTAACCCGGTGCTGCTCAAGCTCGCAGGCAATTCGACAACGAGATGGCTCAGTGCTTTTTATCT
>JAFNGD010000186.1:1181-2625 GCA_017885365.1 Nitrospirota bacterium | reverse complement strand
TAGCTTGAGCTTCTTGCCGAATTTTCGGTCCGCTTTCTTGAGTTCAGCGACCACTGAGGTCATTTCCTTAGTCGTCGGCTTTAACGGTTTCAGCGCCGGAACCAGCACCGGGAATATTTTTTTGTCAAAATATCGTCCGGTTTGAAGGAATCCCTGCACAGCGACCGCTGCGATGCCGGCGATCAGGAACCCCAGGAATATCTCCCCCTCATAGGTCGGCGCGACTCCCTTGCCCATCGCCGTAAGGAACGGAAAGAGCACAAGCACCGCCAGCAGTGTCAGGCCGGTCTGTTTGTCGATCTGCGTTGAGCTGAAACGCTGCTCGACGATCGGATTCAGGAGGATGAACGGCTCTTGCAGCATGGCGCTGCGCGTATCGCCGGGCAGCGAACCCAGGGAGTGCTTGATCGTCTGTTCCAGCGTCAGGCGTTCTGCGTACTGTGTCTGAAGACTGGGGAATGTCAGCCGCTGCAGCTCTGCCGGCTCAAGGAGTTTCTTGCTGACCTCACGGTAGAGGTCGGGGTTGCCGTTGAGTATCGTTTTGCAGTTCATGCATTTCTTCGCATAGCCCACCAGTTCGCCCTTACCGACCGTTATGTAGTACACATGGCCGGCCAGGCCCACGCGGTCCAGCCGGAACGGTCTGACGGTCCGGCAGAGCGGGCAGAAATCGGCAACGTACCCCATTTTCTTGTAGACATGTTTCCTGCCCCAGACGATGAACATTGTGCCCCCTTGGTTTCGTCCCGTGTTTGTGCGGTCTCTCGAGCTCTTATATGCCAGTCCGAGTGGTTTCTGCCAGATTATTTTTTTTCTGACTTTGTAACAACAACCATAAGCGACTTTGTTGGAGCATATGGGTGCTCTTGAATCATGACATTCACGTGGTCACCTTTTTCAATATTATCTCTGCCTGTGCCCATTACGTAAAGGTCTTGGCCGTTATATTTGATCAGATATCCTTTATACCGATATTCGCCTCGAATGATTTCGCTTACGTCGGCTACGATGCCCTTTTCACCTGGGCTTTGGATGCTCTGGGCAAATTCCTTTGCAGCTTTTGATGCATTTGAAAAAAATGGCGCTGCCCAAAACAAGAAAACTATGAGCGAAATATGTAGCACAATGGATGAGGCCATAAGATACATTTTGACGTATTTCATTTGATCTCCTTGCCAACCGAAGAAGTTAACCGGACCAGGTGATCGCGACCGGGTCCGGGTTGAACAAGGGGTTAGGTGTTCCCTTGTCACCCTGGGATCTCTGCCTCGACGAGCTGCGCAAGCAGGGTGAGCGATTCCTGCCAGCCGAGGTAGCAGGCCTCCGGCGGGATGGCTTCGGGGATCCCTTCCTGCACGATGTCCAGCTCAGTTCCGACAGATACCTTCCGTAGGGAAACGGTTGTCTGCATCTCACCGGGCAGGTTGGGGTCGTCGAACTTGTC
>JAFNGD010000186.1:0-1136 GCA_017885365.1 Nitrospirota bacterium | reverse complement strand
GCATCGAGAAATGCCCGATAGACCCTTTCGGGCGCGGCACGAAGAACACGGTGCAGTCTGACGGTGTTTGTGGGCATGATCATTTCCCCTTTCTCTGTGCTATGCGCAGGAAACTGGAACCTCTCTTACCATTCTATCATTTTGTTGAATCCAGGAGCGAGCGCATTCCCCGCAGTTTGCTGCGGGGTTAGCGAGCGATTAGAATAAACAACCTACCCTGAGGATCGAAGCTCCATGCCGTAATCTTCTGGGAGCTTACATCCAGGAGCGAGCGCATTCCCCGCAGTTTGCTGCGGGGTTAGCGAGCGATTAGAATAAATAGTACTACCTTGAGGATCGAAGATTCCCTGAAGCTTGCTGCAGGGAACTTCAATGTGGAGTTACGCCTAACGATGAGTTGATTGGCGCGCTGTTTTTACGCGCGTCCGGGTCGAGCCACGTGTTATGTCTCCTTACGTTTCCCACGAGTGACATTCATCAACGGGACCCAGAACCCTCTCCAACAAATCACGAACGGGATCATTTCTAAGGAGAAAGACGTGACCCCACCGTTCCGCCTGACGGCTCCGGAGAAGTGATCAGATCCCAAGACTATTTCTTCTGCCAGCTCAACCCATTGTCCTTGCTGACGTAAGGCACTTTGGTGCCGCCGAACCCCACCGCGCGATCGCCTGTTTCTCCACCGACAAACGCAAACAATCGTGTATTCATGTATCGTCAGTGTCCGCTCAGCTTTACGATATCTCCTGCCTGAAAGCCCAGGCCGGAAGAGGCGCGCGCGACCGACACATCTGCCTTGTCGCCGATGTCGTTCTGCACAACGAACACCTGGCCGATCTTGTCCTCCGTCGTGCCGAGCTTCATCTGCGTGTCCGGGTCGATCAGGTCCTCGCCCACCCGGTATACATCGAGCTTGTCGCCGACCTTCAGGCCGGTCTTCCTGCCGGCGTTGATGTAGACCTTGTCGCCCGCGACCTTCATGATCTTGCCCTTCCAAGGGCTGCTCTCCAGCGACCTCATCATGTTGACCATGGCCTTGGTAAGCGCGTCTCGAAGCGCGCCATCCCGCAGATCAGAATCATAGCCCGCTTTGCTGCCCATGCCGAGCACTTTGGTCGTTTTCTTTTCGTAGATCC
>JAFNGD010000185.1 GCA_017885365.1 Nitrospirota bacterium | reverse complement strand
CAGAAGCGCGGCCACTACGTGTTTTTCCAGTTCAAGGCAGCGCCCGGCGTGGTAAGCGAGCTCGAGCGCACATTCAAGCTCACCGATTCGGTGATAAAGTTCCTGACGGTAAAGCTCGAAAAGGAACTGCGCACCAGGCCGGCACCCAAGCCGAAGAAGAAGGACCTCGCCAAGGCAGCGGCAGAGGCAGGACATACCGCGGCGTAGCCGCGCCCAGGCGGGGTCATATTCGTCCGATCCCCCCTCCGGTTCCTGAAACAATGCATGAGGACATCAAAATCGAGGTAAACCATGACAAGCTTTAATAAAGTTATCCTGTTGGGCAATCTCACCCGCGATCCCGAGGTACGCTACACGCCGAACGGCAGCGCGGTGGCGAGCTTTGCCATCGCGGTCAACCGTAAGTACAAGCATGGCGAAGAGACCAAGGAAGAGGTCAGCTATCTCGACATCGTCGTGTTCGGCAAGCAGGCTGAGAACTGCGGGCAATATCTCAACAAGGGAGATGCAGCACTTATCGAAGGTAGACTGCAGCAGCGCCGGTGGGAAGACAAAGATTCCGGCCAGAAGCGAAGCAAGGTCGAAGTGGCAGCTCAATCAGTGCACTTCATGCCGAAGCGCTCATCTTCAGGTCAGGGTGCAGGTCAGAGTGGCGGTCACAGCCAGTCTGAGCCCGCGCCCGAAACGCCCCTGGATGAGGGAGAGATCCCCTTCTAACGCCGAACAACTGATTATTTAAAAAAACTACTACACGAGGAGTTAAATATTATGGCAGAGTACCCAGCAAGATCATCGGCACCACGGTCTTCTGACTCGCGAGGCAGCAGAGGAGACAGCAGAGGAGACAGCAGAGGCGGCAGCGGCCCGAACAAGAGGCGCTTCCAGGTCCGGAAAAAGGTGTGCCGGTTCTGCGTGGACAAGACACCGTTCATCGACTACAAGGACATGAAGACACTCAGGTTCTTCATCACCGAGCGCGGCAAGATCCTTCCCCGCCGCATTTCCGGCAACTGTGCCCGCCACCAGCGGGAGATCACCGTTGCCATCCAGCGGGGCAGGAACATCGCCCTCCTGCCGTTCTCGGGTGAGAAGACCAGCTAGGCAGCACCGCAGCAGATCGACATTTTCGAGGGAAACCCGGCCGTTGCCGAGCAGGTCACGGGGGTTTCCCTTTTTTCTTTTTCTTGTTCCACGGTTTTTCAAAGAGAACCGCGCTAAAAGCAAAAGGCAAAAGCATCTTACCGCGAAGGCGCGAAGACCGCGAGGAAAGCACAAAGGCTCTTATATGTTCTCTTCAACCCTTGCGTCCCTTGCGCCCTCGCGGTCACTGCTTCTTCGTCGCTTTTCGCCTGCTTGACGATATCAGATTTATCAATTATCGGAGATCCCATGCCCTATCGGTCCATACTCATCGCCGCTGTCCAGGCGGCAGGTCTCACCGTCGCGGGGTTCCTCATCCCCGTCCTCGGGCAGATCGTCGTCCTCTTTGCCCCCGTTCCGCTCATCACCCTCACCATGCGGGAGGGACGCAAGGCGGGCATCATCGCCATGGGAGCGGCAGCCGCCCTGGTCGCCGTCATCGTGAGCGGCCATGCCGTGTTCGTGCTGTTCTTCCTCAGCTTCGGGCTCATGGCCCTGGGGATCTCGGAAGGGATGATGCGCCGCCTCAGGCCGGAGCTTGCCATCCTTGCCGGCGGCCTCCTGCCCCTTGCTGCGCTGATCGCGCTTCTCACTCCGCTCCTGCTCAAGGCAGGCAAGAACCCGATCACCCTGACGGAGGATTACCTCCGGACGAGCATCACCCAGGCGCAGCAGATCTATACCCAGCTCGGGCTTGCCGACGTGGCGCAGATACTCGCATCCGTCTCGGACAAGATGCTCTACTACCTGGTGCGTCTCATCCCCGGCCTTATCCTGACCACCATTCTCTTTCAGGCGCTCTGCTGTTACGGCATGGCGCGGACCATCCTGCGCAGGAAGGACCCGGGACTCCCGGTCCTTGACAAGCCCTCCTTTGCCGAGTGGCACGCACCCGACCCGTGGGTCTGGGGGCTCATCGCCACCCTCGGTCTCGTTGCCAGCGGGCTCATCGCCAAGGTTGACTCCGTCGCCTTCTTCGTTGGTCTGAACCTCGCCTTCCTGTATCTGTTGGTCTACACGGCGCAAGGGGCCGCACTCGTGGAATTCTGGCTCCGGAAAATGAAGATCGCTGTTGTCTGGCGGAGCTTCGCCCACACCATCATCCTGACCCTGCCGCCCCTGATCGCCGTAGTCATCGCCCTGGGGGTGGTGGACATCTGGGCGGATTTTCGGAAGGTCCGGACGCCGGTTCAAAGCCCTTAGATCTTTTCACCGCAGCCAAAAGTAGGCGCTTCTAAGCGAGGACGCAGAGGACGGCAACGTCAGGATCTTTTCTTGGGGTTTACTGCCAAGGTTCAAACCGTTGACCTCCTCGCCGTGCATTCCCTCCGCGTCCTCTGCGGTAAAAAAAGGTTTCCCCGTCCCCGTTTTCTGGTATAATGCCCACCAAGATGCGCCTCTCCAAAGATCTCATCCAGCATATCGCCGCAGCGATCTCCGCCAACCTCGAGAGCAAGGGGCTGGCCAAGTACGACGTGTCCCGGGACGTCATTACCGCGAAGATCACCGACGTCATCACCGCGAACATGCTGGAAGAGGACAAGCTCAACAAGGATGTGGAGAAGCTCCTTTCGGCGCACGAGGCCGAGATCGCCAAGGGACAGATGGACTACCGCAAGGTGTTCGAGCTCACCAAGCAGAAGCTGGCGAAGGACCGGGGGATGGTCCTATGAGGCTGAGCGAAGACCGGATCTCGCATGTCTCCCATCTGGTCCTGGACATGCTGATGCAGGACCGGCACGTCGACGCGATCCAACCGGAGGAGCGGATCCTCCGCGAGATCAAGCGCACCATCACCGACGATCTCAAGTTCGACGACGAGGCGGACACCGTGGTCCGGACGATGATCCAGTCCCTCTCCCGCAAGGTCCCCGAGGGGAGCCGCGAGTGGGAGGTCCTCTATCAGAAGTATCGGGAAGAAGAGCTGCGGAGGCGACGGAAACTTTGAGGATGTTCGTTGATCTCGGTCTTGGCCTGTATGCTCTCCTGGCCTGCCTGGGCCTGTTCATCAGGCCGGGACTGACCGATTCTCCGTCCTCCCTCCTTGCCCTGCACTCCTGGATCGCCGGATACCTGTTCCTGGTCTTCCGGATCTCCTACGAATTCATCTTCTCCGAGTCCCCCCTCCTGCCCATACCCTTCCGGTTCATCGCGCTCGGCGTCATCTTCGTGAACTTCATCCTGCAATTGACCGGCGGGGCCCACTCCACCTTCTGGTCGGTCTATTACCTCTTCGCCGTCGTGTTCGCCGCTCTTTCGCGTCTCCCGCAGGCGGCGCTCATGGTTCTTGCCATCCTCTCCGTCGAGCTCTTCAGCCTGCTCATCACGCGTCAATTCGATGCCGCCCGGTGGCAAACCTATGCCGGTTTCGGCCTTTCGCTGGGAGGCGTCTCGCTGGCGACCTCGTACATCATGGACTACGTCCAAAAGGAGGCCGATCAGGCCAAGGACGCGCATGACCGCCTTGTCGCGAAGGCCGAGGCCGTCAACCCGCTTGCTACCCCGGCGACGCTGGAAATGCTCATGCAGGAGAGCAGACAGGCCGCGAACCTGAATACGGCCCAGGACCTCGAGGAGGGCCTTGCGGGAATGCTCGAACTGACCTACAAGCTGGTCCCCGCACATACCTACGCCCTTTTCGTGAAGGAGCGCTGGGAGAGCAGCGAGGCATATGTCCTCCGGGCCTTCAGGACCGAGAGCAAAGGCGCCGTCGTACCCGTCGGGACCGTCCTGGACCCGGCAGCCGGGAAGACGCGGATCGAACTGTGCGCCGATCGCCGGGTCGCCCACTATATTCCCGACCTTGCCGGCATGCCGGTGCAGTCCCTCGGCTATTATCGCCCCGAAGCGCGGACGATCGCGATCCGGTCGGTCATGCTCATCCCCCTCCTGGCGAAGGACCAGGAGAACGTTATCGCGGTCCTCGCGGCCGACCGGCTTGCCCCCGATGAGTTCGACGGCGGGGCCCAGGAGATGCTGAAACACTTTGCCGCCTTGTTCCGCCAGTTTATCGAAAAAGCCCGGATGTCGCTCGACCTCGAAACAAAGGCCGCCATCTTCGGTGGGCTCCATGACATCAGCGCCGACCTGATCTTCAGCCTCAAGTTCAGCGAGATCATGGAAAAAGTGATCCCCCGGATCAAGCATATCGTCCCCTTCGATTTCTGCGTGTGTTTTCTGAAGACCGGGCTCGGCACGATGCCCGAGGTGCAGGTCATCGCACTGTATGGCTACGACCGCAGCGCGATCGGTCGTTCGCTCCCGCTCGAGGAGAGCGCGGTCCTGGCGTTCATGCACAAGCACTGGATGGACCGGGGCACGACCACCTTCTATACCTCCGACTACGGCGACCGGAGCAGGGATATCGTGCTCTTCCCCCTGAAGGAGCTCCAAACGCCGGTCCGTTCCCTGTATGGCAGGCTGTTCGTCGCCAACAACGAATTCCTTGGCGCGTTCTTC
Source organism: Nitrospirota bacterium (assembly GCA_017885365.1). The sequence continues at coordinate 8,963 of JAFNGD010000185.1, read as the reverse complement.
CTTGCGTCCCTCCGGCCTGACGCATTCTCTTCCTATCACCGAGACTACCTGCTCGACACATTGCTGAACCAGGTCGCGCTCGTGGGATACAACTCCCAGCTTCACCAGAGGATCGAGGACCTGGCACGGACCGACGGCCTCACCGGCCTCCTGAACCACCGGACCTTCATGGAGATGCTGCACGCGAAGTATCGGGAGCTGGAGCGCACACCCCGCCCCTTTTCCATCCTCCTCATGGACATCGACAAGTTCAAGCTGGTGAATGACAAGTACGGCCACCCCATCGGCGACATCGCGATCAAGGCCGTCGGCCGGATCCTTCAGGAGACCATCCGCGGCACGGACTTCGTGGCCCGATACGGCGGCGAAGAGTTCGCCGTCGGCATGGTCGAGACCGACCGGAAAGGCGCCGAGCAGATGGCGGAGCGCGTCCGCTCCCTCATGGAGAAGACGGTGGTGACCAAGGTATCCGATGGGGAGCTCAAGTGCACGTTGAGTATCGGCGTGGTCTCATTCCCCGAGGACACAGATGACCGCGCTGGTCTCGTCACCATGGCCGATGAGGCCCTGTACCACGCAAAGCGCAACGGCCGGAACCGCGTCAGCCTGTACCGTGACGCCGTAAAAGAACCTGCCCAGCCCGTGCAGCCCTGACCGCCTTGTCCGACAAAACCTGATGCGAATGCAACCTTTTACCGCTTTCCGGGTCTCATATCATGACGAACGGCCATCCCATGGATGATGATCTCGCACTGCTTGACCGCTGCGTCGCCGGCGACCGCGATGCCTTCGACGAGCTGGTCCTGAAGCACCAGAAGCCGCTCTATTCGATGCTGTACCGCATGGTGAGCGATGCTGACGATGCCGCGGACATCCTGCAAAAGACCTTCGTGAAGGCCTTCACCGGCATCACGGGGTTTGAGCGGCGTTCAAGCTTCCGGACCTGGCTCTACCAGATCGCCATCAACCTGGCAAAGAACCTCTACCGGGACCGGGCGCGCGCCGGTCGCGTACCCTTGGACGATGTCATCATCCGGCGGGACCCGAAGACCCTGGAATCGCTGATCAAGAAGGAGACCCGGGAGCGGCTGTACAAAGCGCTCACCGCACTTCCGGAAAAACAGCGGCTCACGGTGATGCTCAGGGTCCAGGAGCAGAAGACCTTCGAGGAGATCGCCGGAATCATGAAGTGCTCCGTGGGAACGTCCAAGGCAAACTATCACCACGGGGTGCAGAAGCTCAAGGCCATGTTCGAAGAACCGGGGACCGGGAGCCAGAAGCCAGGAGAAGAGAATGACGTGCAGAAATAGAGACATACGCGAACTGCTTCCCGGCCATCTTGAGCGGAAACTCGACCAGGCGGCACGAACGAACGTCGAGCAGCATCTGGCGTCCTGCGGGGACTGCAGAACAGAGCTCGAAATTCTTCGCGTGCTGGCCGCGGAGGCCATCCCCGATCCCGGGGAAGCGTTCTGGGCCGCCATGCCGGGCAGGGTCTATCGCGAAGTCCGGAAGCAGCGGCAGCGGGGAAGTTTCTGGAGACTGCCGGGATTCCTGGAACGATTCCTTATACCCCGCTGGGTCGTATCTGCCGCCGTGGTCCTCCTGGTGGTGTCCCTGGCATGGTTCCTCACCCCCCCTGCCCCGCTGAAGATGGCGGAGACCGGATCGCCGGACAGCGGGGCATCGTACGAGGACATGCTCGACCCCGGGCAGGTCGAACTTGCGGACCTCAGCGGTAACGAGCTGGACTCGCTCGATTCCTGGGCCTCCGGGGAGCTCGCCACGCTGCTGGACGCGGCGGCGGACCTGCCCTCGAACGGCCAGGACCTGTCCATTGATGACAAGCTCGTGGAGCTGAACACCCAGGAACTGGAACAGCTATCCAAAAAACTCGATGAATACAAAGAGGAGGGGTAAAGCATGAACAGCATCGGACGATCCATGTTCATGGCAGCGCTGCTGGCGGCGCTTTCGCTGCCGGCCTTCGCGCAGCAGGGGACCTTGCGCGGACCTGCGGGAGGGCCGCCGTCGGAGGAACAACGTGAAGAGGTACGGAAAAAAATGGAGGCGGTCAAGGTCTCTCGGCTCACCGAGGAACTAAAGCTTGACGAGAAGACCGCGGCGAGGTTCATCCCGGTCATCACCTCGCTTGACCAGAAGCGCAGGTCCCTCATGCGGGAGAACCGGCAGGCTATGCAGGAGCTCAGGGCCGAGCTCAGCGCGCAGCGGCCCGACGAGGGAAAGATGAAGGCGGCTATCAGCAGGATGGAGAAGATCAACCGTGAAATGATGTCCCTGCGGGACAAGGAGTTCGACGCGGCCAAGGACAACCTGACCGTGACCCAGCAGGCCCGCTACATCCTTTTCCACCAGGAGTTCCAGCGCGAGATGCGCGGTATGGTGGAAGGGGCCCGGGGAAGCGGCCCGGGCAAAGGCGGCATGGTGCCCGGACAGGGCCACGGTCCCGGCCTCATGCGTGGCACACCGACGGAGACCAAATAGCCGTTTAAGATCGAGAAGCGCTTATGGGGATAGCTTCTTCTGGGCCTGAATCACGAATGTGATTCAGGCTTTTTTAATTTAGCATAATGTGCTTCGGTACCTGAAAAGCCCAGCCACGGGAATGACCGGAGCAGCCCTGATCCTGTCCTGTATCAAGCGGAAGGAACCGATAAGCTGCCACGCGCCCTGGTTCGGCCGGCTCAGAACAGGGCCTGGCTTCTGGAGTGAACGACCGACGAGTTCTGCGCTGTCCTCGAAGCGCGTGGACGAAAACGAGATTCACACGTTCCTTGGTCCAGACCGATGAGTGTTCAGTGAACCCACTGTACAATGCACGTCTGTCGCGCTGCAAGCAGCACATTTCTCGATTCCATCTCCATATTGACAAACCACCCATCAAGTCCGTATAATCCCTCACTCCACTATCGGAAAGGCTCCGTATTCATGAAGAAGATCGTCAAGGACTATTCGAAGTTCCTCCAACTTACGAGCGAACAGTTCAATGAGGCGGCACGGAAGAACCGGGTCGCCTGCCTCCGCGGATGCCACGAATGCTGTTCGTCAGGGTTCTTCGACATTACCCTGCTCGACGCGCTGCANNCGACATCCTGGAGAAGAAGGGCGCCTTCTCCCGGAAGGACCCGCTGCTGAAGACCCTTGCCTCGATCGATTCCATTTCGCGGCGATCGGCGAAGATGCGCTGCCCCGCCCTCGATGACAACGGTGCGTGCCTCATCTACGAGTTCCGGCCGCATATCTGCCGCATCTTCGGCCCTACGGTCCGCGGACCGCGCCGCGCGGTCAGGCTCGAAGGATGCGGCTACTTCAAGCGGGACATTCCCGAGGCCGACTTCGCTATCCTGAGCAACTACAAGGAAGAAGACGTGCTGATCAAGGCCATGTTCACCAAGGCCGGCCGCAAGCGAGTTCGCGAAGTGGACACCATCATCCCCGCAGCCATCGCGCTGGACTTGGAGAAGTGGCTGTAGACGTGTAGGAGTCAGGAGCCAGTATCCAGAAGCCAGGAGATAACCAGTGGTAACCCGTTGCAGCGGTTGGTCTCGAATTTTTTGCGTTTCTCCTGTATTCTGACTCCTGGCTCCTGGCTTCTGATTCTCTTCATGGAGATCATCGATAAAATAGTCCGCTGGAAGGGCAAGTTCATGAGCGCCGTGGAGATCCACTATCGCGACGCCAAGGGCGTGGTCCGTACCTGGGAGGCCGTGGAGCGCGTCAATGTCGGCGGCATCGTGGTGATGGTGGCGATCACGCCGGCGAACACCGTGCTCCTCGAGAAACAGTTCCGTCCTCCCCTCGGCAGGGACGTCATCGAGCTCCCCGCAGGCCTGGTGGACCCCGAGGAATCCATGGAGGATGCAGCGCGCAGGGAGTTGATCGAGGAGACCGGCTGGTCAGCGCGAGAGCTCCGCTTCCTGGCCGAGGGACCCATGTCCACGGGCGCTTCCACCGAGATCCTCAGGACCTACCTCTGCACCGGGCTCGAGCATGTGGGAAAGTCCGGCGGCGACGACAACGAGATCATCGAGGTCATCGAGGTCCCTATGACCGGTGTCAGCGAATACCTGAGCAAGGCTCAGGCCGCGGGCACCCTCGTGGACCTGAAGGTCTTCGGGCTCGTGGAACTCGCCCGGAGGGCCCTCGGCAGCCGCTGATATCCTCTTCGGCCCGCTGCGACCTTGAAGCTCCCTGCAGCACGCTGCAGGGAATCTTCGTTCATCGAGGTCATTCCATCATTCTCATCGCCCGCTTACCCCGCAGCGAACAGAGGGGAATGCGCTCGTTCCCGGATGCGCCGACAAGAGACCGGCCAACAGAACACTTCTTTGATTTGCGTTGAAATGCACTGCCCTTTCTGGTATCTTCTTCAAGGATCGTTCTTCATTTCAATCACGATCATTTCCCGAGGGATCACATGAACAGCCTCCACGAGTTCACCATCGAACCGATGATCGCCTACTTCTCCATGGAGATCGGCGTCAAGAACGACATCCCCACGTACAGCGGCGGCCTGGGGATCCTCGCCGGCGACACCATCAAGTCCGCGGCTGACCTGAAGCTGCCGGTCATCGCGGTGACGCTCATCAGCCGGAAAGGCTATTTCAACCAGGAGATCGACCAGAACGGCTGGCAGCAGGAAAAACCCGTCGTCTGGGACCCGTCAACCTATATGCGGCTGCTTCCCGCGAAGGTGAAGGTGCAGATCGAGGGAAGGGACGTGACCGTCCAGTCCTGGGTCTACACGGTCGTGAGCCCCACGGGAGGCAAGATCCCGATCTTCTTCCTCGATACCGACGTTCCGGAGAACACCTCGGAGGACCGCGGGATCACCGACTACCTCTATGGCGGCGACCACACCTACCGCATCAAGCAGGAGGTCGTCCTGGGTATGGGCGGCGTGCGCATGCTGCACGCCCTCGAGTTCCACATCAAAAAGTACCACATGAATGAAGGTCACGCTAGCTTCCTGGCCCTGGAGCTCCTGCTCCGGTTCAAGCGGGACATCGAGAGCGTCTGGGACGAGCGCTCGGTCTGGGACCTCGCCCGGGTGCGGGACCTTTGTGTCTTCACGACCCACACCCCGGTCGAGGCGGGCCACGACAAGTTCCCCTACCCGCTCGTCAAGCAGGTGCTCGGCGACATCCTTCCCCTCGACGTGCTGAAGGACATCGCGGGAAAGGACAGCCTCAACATGACGTTGCTGGCCCTGAACCTGAGCAAGTACATCAACGGCGTGGCCAAAAAGCACGGCGAGGTCTCGCAGCACATGTTCCCGGGTTACCACATCCACGCCATCACCAACGGCGTCCATACCTTCACGTGGACCTGCGGGGAGATGGCGGCGCTGTTCGACAAGTACATTCCCGGCTGGGCCAACGAGCCCGAGCTCTTCGTCCGGAGCGGCAACATCCCCGAGCTCGAGCTCTGGGAGGCGCATCGGGAAGCCAAGCGGAAGCTGCTCGGCTACGTGAAGCAGGTCACAGGCGTCGAGATGGACCTGAACGCACTGACCCTCGGCTTCGCCCGCCGGGCAACGGCCTACAAACGCCCCCACCTTCTCTTTCGCGACATCGAACGGCTGCTGAAGATCGCCGAAAAGGGAAAGATCCAGGTCATCTACGCAGGCAAGGCGCACCCCTATGATGATAACGGGAAAAAGCTGATCCAGGGGATCTACGGGTACGGCGACAAGCTGAAAGGAAAGGTATCGGTGGTCTTCCTGCCGGGCTACAACATGGACACGGCGCTCAAGCTCGTGTCCGGCGTGGACATCTGGCTGAACACGCCGCTCCGGCCGCTGGAGGCCTCCGGCACGAGCGGCATGAAGGCGGCCCACAACGGCGTCCTGAACTTCAGCGTCCTCGACGGATGGTGGATCGAGGGGCATATCGAAGGGTACACGGGGTGGTCCATCGGCGGCCCGCCGACGGAATATTCGAAGCCCGGTGACGCCGATGCCGAAGATGCCGCGGACCTGTATACCAAGCTGGAGAACATCATCATCCCGAAATACTATAGCGCCGACAAGGACCCCTGGGCCAGGATGATGAAGAATGCCATCAGCAAGAACGCATATTACTTCAACAGCCACCGGATGATGCGGCGGTATGTGACGGAAGCCTATATCCGGTAGGCGGCCCCCCCGCAGCGCCATCTCGGATACGCTCGCAAGCGCATCACCCCTCCTCCCGGCACGCATGCCCCGCATTGCCTGTAATTAATATGTCCGTGCATTGCACCTATTTGTTATAATAGACCTATGCTCATCGTACGAGCGGCTTCGATTGCCGTTGAGCATGACATGAGAACGTCCCGTCGGAAGGACCTTTGGATGAGCAGCAGCGACCATTTCAAAGACGTCATCGATTCACTGCCGGTCTGCGTCATGCTCCTGGGGCCTGAGGGCACCATCAGGGAGATGAACTCGGCAGGGCTTTTCCTGGTCGAGGCCGACTCCTTCGACCGGGTCCGTGACAAGCCGTTCCAGCACATCGTCGCCCTCGAGTTCAGGTCCTCCTTCCAGGCCCTCGTCCGGAAAGTGGCGGAGGGAGCGTCGGAATCGCTGGAATATCAGATCACCGGACTGCTGGGCACCCGCCGATGGCTTGATACCGATGCAATCCCTTTCCGGGACAGCGACGGAACGGTCATCGCCATCCTCGCCGTGACCCGGGACACCACGGAACGGGTCCATCGCGAGGGCAAAACCCGATACGACCAGAAGATGGAGGCGATCTCGACCCTCACGAGCGGCGTCGCCCATGATTTCAATAACATCCTCACCGCTATCGTCGGCTATGGGAATGTGCTCAAGATGAAGCTTTCGGAAAGCGATCCCCTCCGGCCGATGGCCATCCAGATCCTGGCAGCGGCCGACCGGGCCGCCGGGATCACCAAGGGACTGTTGTCCTTCGGAAGCAAGCAGCTCCTGAGTCTGAAGCCCGTAGACCTCAACGAGACCGTCCGGCGGACTGCCGTTGAGTTCTCGAAGGACTTGAACAGCGGGATCACCGTCGAGGTGAAGAGGGCCGATACCGCCCTGACCATCATGGCCGATGAGGGAGAGATGGAGCATTGCCTGATGAACATGTTGTCCAACGCGCGAGATGCCATGCCGTCCGGTGGGACGATCAGCCTCACGATCGGGACGTTGGAGCTGGAGGACAGCTTCATCTCCATTCACGGGTACGGGACCAAGGGTTCCTACGCCACCGTTGCGGTAACGGACACAGGGTCCGGCATGGATGAACAGACGCGGAAAAAGGTCTTCGAACCGTTCTTCACCACCAAGGACACCGGGAAAGGACTCGGCCTCGGCCTGGCGATCGTATACGGTGTCGTCAAAAGCCATCGCGGCTTTGTGAACGTGTATAGCGAGCCGGGCATCGGGTCCACGTTCCGGATGTATCTTCCCCTTGCCGGCGCCCGTCCCGCGGATGCGGCGTCCTCCCTCCTTCCCGAGGGGAACGGCGAAACGGTCCTTATCGCCGATGACGAAGCTGCCGTGCGGAAGATCACCAAATCGGTATTGGAGCAATTCGGCTACCACGTTGTCGCCGCGGCCGACGGCGAGGAGGCCCTACGTCTGTTCCGCGAGCACCCCGGCCCCATCCACCTCGTCATGCTCGACGTCGTCATGCCCGGGAAGGACGGGAAGGCAGTCTATGAAGAGATCATGCGCCTGCGGCCGGACACGCGTATCCTTTTCACCAGCGGCTATACCGCCGATATCGTCCATACCAAGGGCCTCATGGATAACGGCGTCCCGTTCATCTCGAAGCCGGTCTCGCCGCGGGACCTGCTCAGAAAGATCAGAGAGGTGCTGGAATCATGACCGACCATAAAAGCATGATTCTCGTGGTCGACGACGACCCCTATGTGCTCGAATCCATCTCGACGCTGCTGCGCGCCTTCGGCTTCACCGTGAAAACCTGCGACAACGCCAACAGCGCCGTCCAGGAGATCCAGCGGACGCCCATCGACGTCGTCCTGACGGACATCAAGATGCCCGGCCTGACCGGCGTGGAGCTGCTCGGCATGATCCACAAGTTCGATTCCCAGATCCCTGTCATCCTCATGACCGCCTACGCCGAGCTCGATGTGGCCGTCGATGCCATCAAGAAGGGTGCGTTCGACTTCATCACGAAACCTTACAACGCGGACCACCTCCTTCATACCATCGAGAAGGCGGTGAAGTATTCCGACCTGATCCAGATGGAGCGCGACTACAAGAAGAACCTCGAGGAGACCGTGCGGAAGAGGACCCAGGAGCTGTCCGACGCCCTGGTCATGGTAAAGAACATGAGCCGCGAGGTCATCAGCAGGCTCACGGTCGTGGCCGAATACCGCGATACGACCACGGGGGCCCACATCTCCCGCATCGGGCTCTACTCGAGCAAGATCGCCGAAGAGCTTTCCCTCAATGCGGAATTCGTCGATCAGTTGACCTTTGCGAGCTCCATGCACGACCTGGGAAAGATCGGCATCCCCGACAACATCCTGCTGAAAGCGGGACCGTTGTCCAAGGATGAGTATGAGTTCATGAAGACCCACACGACCATGGGAGAGCAGATCCTTTCCGGCTCCGATTATCCGGCGATCCAGCTTGCCGCTTCGGTGGCGCTGAACCACCACGAACGCTTTGACGGAGGCGGCTATCCTCGGGGGCTCAAAGGAGACAAGATCCCCATCGAAGGCAGGATCGTCATGCTCGCCGACCAGTACGACGCGCTGCGCAGTGCCCGTCCATACAAAGCGGGATTCACTCACCACGAGAGCTATGCTATCATCACCCAGGGCGACGACCGGACCATGCCGTCCCACTTCGACCCGGCCATCCTGAGTGCCTTTAAAAAGATCAGCCCGCTCTTCGACGAGATCTACGAAAGCAACAAGATCTGACCGGGCGCGCCGGTCCCCGGCCTCTTGCCCTGCCGTCC
>JAFNGD010000184.1 GCA_017885365.1 Nitrospirota bacterium | reverse complement strand
AAGCCCTGCATTTATAGCACAAACACGGTTTTTGTCAAGAGCAAATTGCTCATGAGACACAAAACATTGTGGTCCCTTCGGGCCGTACCCCAACGGGCTCGAACCGCAGTGGGTCCCGGAGGAACGGCGTACTTGTTAACTCCACGCTCCTGGGATCCTATCGAACACCGGACGGCCTGTACGCTCTTTTTGTGATCAAAAAACTCGGAACAGAAAAAAAATGCGGCATATCGCCGCATGATGATGCTGTCGATCAATGTGCTGTTCTTATGCGGCACCCATTCCTTCGTTACCTTCCCTCCCCAAGTGTTGCAGGGTCAAAGGCACGGAGCGTGGGCAGGAAACCCGCACTGCCTGCCGGCGGGTTCATGACCCGTACTTCAAAGTTCACGCTGCCGCCTGCTGGGATCATCCCATCCCTCAATGCAGCCGTTTTCCTTATGTCTTCCGCTTTCGTTCCCCGCTTCGCCAAAAGTTCCCGCTCCTTGGCTGTATACAGTTGGATGCCGTTCATCATTGTTGCCGTCGTCAGCACGGCCTCCTTCGCGTCGCGGACCTCGGTCACCAGGTACCAGCCCATCTTCGGCTTGTCCGTAGTGTTCTGTATCGAGCCGGATACGACGAGGTCTCCGGTGGCGGGGTCAATGTATCCGTATGCATTCGAGACCTGAAGCCCCGCCGGGATCAGGATCTCTCCGCGTTTCTGACCCGCCTCCTTCACGGACTGTTCCATCTTTCCGGTGATCGTGCCGGTCTCGTACACGGCGAAGAGGACCAGGACAAGGGAAACGACAAGACCGGTCTTCTGCAGCCCCGAGAGGGCGGCGGAGAAAGTCTCATCCTTTTCGGAGATCATGATACGTCTCGCGACAACCACGAGGATACTCAGAACAAATGCAGCTGCCGCAGACAGGACCGCATTCGCGAAGATCAACTGCATGTTCAGGCCGACGCCCGACACCAGGGAGATCATCATGGACTCACCGACACCGAAGCCGGCGCCGAAGACCGTTCCGATCAGGACGTTCACCAGGAAGAAGAGCTTCTTCCCGGCGCGAGCCTGGACAATGGATATGACGAGCCCGATCATCACGCTCATGCTGATGATGCCGCTTCCCACAAGAGCAACGAGAGGGAAGAGCGGTAACGTGGCGGCAAAAGGCATGAACTGCACCATCATGCCGAAACCCAGCGTCATAAGCGTTACCAGCGGCGCAGCGCAGCCCAGTCCCGCCATGGCGCCGGTAGCATTGCCGGATGCAAGCGGATGAACTTCCTCCTGCACGCCGGCAGCAAGGGTTCGCGCGGGTTTCTTCTCTTCCCGTTCTTCCCCTGCGGACAACTCTTCGGACCCGGGGGGCTGAGGAATGCGCAGGGCGGCCCCGAGGTCGGTTTCCTCGTCACTGTCCTGCTGGCGTTGCGGCGCCGGTTTCTGCTTTGGCGGCGGTGTGAAAACAGGCCCGGTCTTCGACGGCTCATCCCGGACAGGCGTGGGCTGCATCTTCAGTTCCGGTACGGCCTGCGGTTCCGGTCCAGCTTCCGGTTCCGTTTTCAGTTCGGGTTCCGGCTCAGAGCCGAGATCAAGTGCCGGCGCCTGTTCTTCCGGCGAGGGGGTTCCAAAGGCCGGTTTTCGCTTCGGCTCCGATATGAGGTCATCGGGAAACTGCATTGCTGCTTCCGCCTCGGCAGCCGCTTCAGGGGATATCTCGATCTCCGGGGCTGCCTGCTCGGGCAAGGCCTCGAAGGAAATGTCGTGGCCTCCGAACCCTTCCGCGGGTTGGGCTACCGATGCCGCTGCGGCATGGGGTTCACTGAAGTCGAAATCACCCAGCGACACGGGAGGTATCTGCTGGTCCTTTGGGGGTTGTTCATCGGCAGGCTGGTCCGCTGGAGGCCGGTACTCCTGGGGTTTATACTCCTGCGCTTTCAGCTGCGGTGATGGCGGCGTCGGAGGCGATGGTGGTGGTGGTGGTACGGGTTTCGGTGCGCGAGCGGACGGCTGCGCGGCAGGACCTGCGGTCTCCCCCTCGCGGGCGAGCAGGTCCATCTCAAAGTCATCCTTCGTGATGGTGATGACCTCAGCGCACTTGGAGCATTTGAACCGGATCCCCTTCCCGGCTATCTTTTCATCGGCAACGCGGAAAAGCTTGCTGCAGCTGGGGCACCGGATATCCATACTGAATTTTCTCCTGGTCGCTTACACCAATATGACGGGCATGAGGGCTGAAGATCTTGCCGAAAGAAACGAGAGCCTTCTGATTCGTATTGTAATATATTTTTTAATATAATTCTACTTGTCTATACTATTTTTTTTCGTCCCCGGTGTCTTCAGGAAGAGCTTTCTTTTCTCCTGCGATCCGGTATTCGTCCGCGGCCCAATTACCCAGATCGATCAAACGGCACCGTTCAGAACAGAACGGCCTGAAAGGATTGTCCTTCCAGGCCGTCTCCTTTTTACACGTCGGGCATACTATCTTTTTCATTTCCATTCAACGCTCCCTATTTTCAACCATCATTTCAGCACATAGCTCATGGGAACCTCGACCCAGCCGCTCACATAGGGCATCGGCGCCGCGCGGTAGACCGTGCGTACCGACGCCTCATCAAGGATCTCGACTCCCGAACTGCGTACAATGTTCACGGTCTCTACATCGCCCGACGGCAGGACCTTGAACCTCACCAGGACAGACCCTTCGATCCCGCGTTCCCGCGCAAAGCGGGGGTAGGTCTTCGCCTTCTCCAGCGCAGCATGGAGACGCTGCCACTGCTCGGAGGTCATACCGACGGCGCCGGAACCGGAATTTCCGTCTGCTGAACCGCCGCGTTCTCCACCAGTCTGGTCAGCGCCCCCCGCTGTTGCCCCTGCCGATGCCGCGTCTGCTCCGCGTTTCCCGTCCGTATCCGGCCGCGATACGTCCGCTGAAGGCTCTTGATGACCGTCCGTGCCGTCGTACCGAGGCATGACCGGTTCTTGCAAAGGAAGCGCGGCGCGCTGCACGGAGGCAGGAGGTGCAGCAGCTGCGTTTCGTCCTCCGGCCCGGCCGTTTCCTTTTCCCTCGGCGACAAACGTTACGTCGATGGAGCGAAAATTCGACGAGAACAGCCCTGTCCCGTAGTGTGCGAACGCAAGGGCGCCTCCGAGGATACCCGTGTGGAGCGCCATCGAGAAGAAAAGTGCCTTCGATAATGATGAGCGATACCCGTCCATGATGCTGTTCCTATCCCCGCGCCGGCCTGTCTCAGAAATAATAGGTCATGCCGCCGCGGATCTCCTTGGGTGCTCCAGGATAATCCCCGTAGTTCGGGTCCTTCAGCGAATCGTACTTCCTGCCGAAGATATTGGTCATGGCGAAGTAGATCTCGCCGGACCGCAGCTTCTTCTGGCCGATCTTCTGCGAGATCTTTGCGTCATACACCGAATACCGCCACAGCGGCGCCCCCGGGGAGACATAGTTCTCCACGGCCCGTCCTTCCGCGCTGATGGTAACATCCGCGTCGACTGCCACAGTGAGCGATCCCTTGAGCTGCTTTTTCGGGATCGTGTAGGGGATCAGCTGGCCTTTTGTTTCGTCGATCGGCTTCATGTACGTATAGTTCAGCGAAAGCGACGTGTCCTTCGTCACACGGGCCACGGCCTCGGCCTCGAAGCCTTTGATGTCTGCCTTGCCGATGTTCACCGAAGACGTCCCGGTAGACCAGGAGATGAGGTCCGTCACTTTGCGCTCAAATCCCGTCACTTTCACGGAGTTCCCGCCTCCCAGCGGCTGCTCGACGCCGACTTCATACTCTTTGGCCGATTCCGGACGAAGGTTGGGATTCCCGGAATAGTATCCGTCATAATAATAGAGATCGTTGAAGGTGGGCGCTCGGAAGCTCTTACCGGTGGAAGCGCGCAGGACCGTGCCCGCTCCGGCAAAGCGGTACCGCGCACTCGCGCGGGGGCTGTGCCGGCCGCCATAGACCGAATGATCGTCAAAGCGGTCGCCGACCACGACGATCAGTGGCTCGCCGACGGAGATCTCGTCCTGCACGTACCACGCATTGGTGGTGGCCGAGTGCACGCCCGTAGTCGTGCTGTCGATCCCGTCCTTCCGCACTTCGTAACCGAAGGTCGCAAGGCTCCACGGTCCGGCGAGCCACGTAAGTTTGCCTTCACCGCGCTTTGAGGTGGTCTTGTGCAGCGATTCGATCGGGTACAGGGGGTCGGGGTTCTTGTACCGCTGGTGCTCCTGCACCTCCGATGCGGTCAGCAAAAGGTCAACTTGCTTGCCGAACCGCTGTCGATAATTTGCTCCGAGCACCAGGTTCCGGTCCTCCTGCCGGGCGAAGGGACTGGGGTATTGGACCGTGCCCGGTACGCCGATCTCCCGGGAAAGATAATTTGCCGTGACCTCGAGACCGCCGGTCTTCGAGACGTCGAATCCCGCCTTGCCATTCACGATCCACTGATCCAGATCGCTGTTCAACCGATAGCCATCCGAGGTCTCCCGCGTGCCCGTCAGGGAATAGTAGCCGCTCCCTTGCCGCCCTGAGTTCCCCAGCTGGAGCCAATCGTACCCGTGGCTCCCTGCTGCCGCCCCGATGACCGACACAGGCACGGTCGGCTTCTTCGTGATGATATTGACGACGCCTCCCACAGCATCGGCGCCATAGAGAGGCGAACCTGGCCCCCGTACGATCTCGATGCGTTCTATGTCATCGATCGGAACGGGCAGCACCGCCAGGTCGAACCCCCCGTTCTGCGATGAGTTCAGCCTCGCACCGTCCAGAAGCACCAGCACTTGGGAATAATTGGCGCCCCGGATGTTGACCGTCTTACTGGACCCGCGCGGACCGTTGTCGTTCAGCGTAACACCGACCGCCGTCCGCACCGCTTCGGCAGCGTTCGTCGCTCCTGATCTCCGGATCTCCTCAGCCGTGATGACCGTCACCGACTGCGTCACATCCTTGGGGTCCTTCTCGGTCTTCGTCGCCGTGACCACGACATCGTTCAGACGTACGTTCTGCTCCTGGGCCTGCGCTAGGCCCTCCCCCACAACTACGCACAGCAGGCTGATCATTATCCAACGCGTCATTTTCGTCATCTATCTTGTCTCCTTCGTTCGAGGTTGTGGGAATGAGTCGTCTCCTGGCTCAGGACTTCCTACTTGCCGGTCTTCCCATCCAAGTGAACAGGACAGTGACATTGTCGGCGTTCGTTTCCTTTACAGTTGCGTGACAGCCGGGGGATCACACCCCGTTCCGCTTCATCATTCCCCTGTGTACTTATTTCAACAAATGCGTGACCTGTTTCCTGTGCAACATCTCTCTATCCGGATTCTCTCGCCTCCTTTCAGCGCCGGTACGTGCCGCTTCGTTCACGGTAAATCCTTGAATATCAAGGAACCGGTATCCGTCACGCTCCACGACCTCCGAAGCGGTTATGATGATCTCTCCCCGGAACAGTGGACCACCGACCACGAGCGTATGGTATTCTCCGCGCTCACCGCAGGGATCGACCTCCGGCCGTGTGCTCAGGTACTCCAGGAAGGAATGATCGAGCGTCCGTCCGATCCACTCGCGTTCGATGCAGTCCGCCTTGCCCGCGATAATGACCGCCCGGAAGCCCGCGTCAATGAAGTCCCGGACCAGTTCCCCCGTGTCCCGCCCCCAGAGCGGCTCCAGGGCCTGGATGCCGAGGTCACGGCAGATCCCCTCAACCCACCGGAGATGCTCATCGAGGTAAATATCGCCGAAGATCATGCCGCTGATGTCCCGGCCCGACGTGAGGGCACGAACGCCCTGCTTGAACTCATCGGCGTACCGTTCCGGCGTCGTCTCCTGTTGGAGCAGCCGCATACCGAGCAGGTCGGCCTGCGCCCGGACAAGCTCCGGGTCCACGCCGTGAAAGCTGACCCGCCCGTTCTCGCGGGAAACGCAGTTCAGTAGGCCGCTCACCTGCCTGCCGGACCGGCCGGCCTGATAGCAGGCAAAACAGCTGTCCTTTCCCCCGCTCCATGATGCAAGATACACGTCCGCTCCCTCAGAACCACTTCTCGTGGGTGATGTACATTCCGTGTCCGGCCTTCCGCACCTCGATCGACACGCCGAACGCGTCCCGGATCATTTCCCCGGTCAGGACCTCATCAGGGCTGCCGATGCCGAGGATGCCGCCATCCTTGATGACCATGACCTTCTCGAACTGCAGCGCCACGTTGATGTCATGGAGCGCCATGATGACGGAAATGCCCTTCTGCTCCTGTAGACGCCGCAGCAGCCGCAGGAACTCGATCTGATACTTGATGTCCAGGTTCGCCAGCGGTTCGTCGAGCAGCAGGATCCCCGCGCCCTGGATCAGCGTCATGGCAATGAACACCCTCCTGCGCTCCCCGCCGCTCAAGTTCGTCACGTAGGTGTTGGCCTTGTCCAGAAGCCCTACGGTTTCCATAGATTCCTCAACGGTCATCGCCGGAGGAATGTCGTAGGGGTACATCCCCATGCCCACGATCTCCCGGACCGTGAACGGCACGCTTACATCAAGGTGCTGTGGAAAGTAGCACAGGAGCTTTGCCCGGTCCTTGTTCCGATATGCTGCCAGAGGCTTGTCCCAGAGCCTGACGGTCCCCGTGTCCGGCCGCAGCATGCCCGCGGCAAGCTTCAGGATGGTGGACTTGCCGGAACCGTTCGCTCCCAGAAGGCCGACAAACTCGCCGCTCCTTATCGCGAAGGCAAGGTCATCGATGATCCGTCCGGCGCCGGGATACCGGAAGGACACCCGGTCGAGCTCGAGGATGGGGCCGCTATACGCCGAGAACATCTTTTTTCCTTAACAGGTAGAGAAAATAGGGTGCGCCGATCACCGCGGTCACGGTCCCGGAAGGAAGTTCCAGGGGCGGCATCAGCGACCTCCCGATCAGGTCCGCAAAGCACAGGAACGCCCCGCCCGCGACCGCTGATGCAGGCACCAGGAGCCTGCTGTCGGCTCCGAGCAGGAAGCGTACGATGTGCGGCATCAGAAGCCCGATGAAACCGATGGTCCCTCCCAGGGATACCGACGCCGAGGTCATCAATGCCATCGCCACAAAAAGAATGAGCCGTTCCCGCTGTACGGCGAACCCGAGACTGTAGGCGAATTCGTCGCCCAGGATCAGCGCATTCAGCGCCTTGGAACGGAAGAGCGCGATTCCGAGACCGGTGATGATGAAGACGGACGCCGAAGGGATCAGCGTCCAGTCCGCCATGGAGAGGTCGCCGAACATCCAGAGGACCGCCCGCCGAAGGCCTTCGTCGCTCGATAGGGACATGAGCAGCATCAGGACAGCGCTGAACAGGAAGTTCAATCCGATCCCGGCCAGCAGGAGCCGTTCGGGCCAGAGCCCGCCGCGTTTCCAGCCGAACGCCCCCACCAGGATGCTGACGAGCGAAGCGCCGATGAACGCTGCCACGGGCACGCTCGATCCGCCGAACACATAGAAACCCGCAAGAACCCGCTGGCAGACCCCTATATCCTGGGGATATCCAGCGGCGCGTCCCTTGCCGCGGCTCTCGGCCTTCATGCGGGTTACTATGAGTTCGGCGGATCGAGCGTGCCCG
>JAFNGD010000183.1:2361-2676 GCA_017885365.1 Nitrospirota bacterium | reverse complement strand
GCCAGTTGTCCCAGTCCTTGTTCCGCACCATGAGACCGATGGGGCTGCCCAGGGTCTTCCCCCAGCGCACGCCCGTGAGGATCTTGACCGTGTCCTTCTCGATCTTCATCCTGCCGCCCCGGCCGTATCCCGCTTGACGTCGGCCGAGGTCGTTGTCAATGTCCGTGACCCGGATGAGCAGTCCGGCTGGCATGCCCTCGATGATGCCCATCAGAAGCTCCCCGTGAGACTCTCCCGCAGTTAAATAACGTAACATTGGCCCTCCTATCGTCACCGGCCCGGATCATGATAAATTGCTTACAATTCAATAGCTTG
>JAFNGD010000183.1:0-2343 GCA_017885365.1 Nitrospirota bacterium | reverse complement strand
GAATGCGCTCGCTCCTGGATTTACCATGTTCCGGGAATGCCGGATTAAAAGCGACGACGCATTTCTTCGAGCATACCGTCGTTCACAACCGGACCTGCCGTAACTTGATTCCGGTCGCTCCCGGGAGATGCAAAAGGGCCCTCATGATCGCGCTGCTCTGCTCAGTACAGGCCGAAGCGAAACATATCCTGGCATGGACCACGGTGAAGGCAACCACACAGCTTGGATCAAAGTCCATCATCGCGGGGACCCTCGCGGGCCGGGAGGTCCTGCTCTGTGTGGGCGGGATGGGCAAGGTCAATGCCGCGCACGCCGCCACCCTCATGATCGCTGAGTTCGCCCCCGAGGCGCTTGTCCTGTTCGGTATCGGCGGCGCCTATCCCTCATCGGGCGCGGCCGTCGGCGACGTGGCGCTCGCGCACGAAGAGATCGCCGGCGACGAAGGCGTGCTGACCCATGACGGGTTCATGGACGCGGAATATATCGGCATACCGCTGCTCAAGACCGCATCCTCGGTGATCTTCACGACCTTCCCTGCATCGGAACCCCTGCTGAAACGGTCGCTCCATACGCTCATCACCACCGCGGAGCCCGGCAACGGCAAGGTGCATTTCGGCCCCTTCGTCACCCTCTCGACCTGCACGGGGACCTCTGCGCGGGCGATGGAACTGGAGGAACGCTATCACGGCCTGTGCGAGAACATGGAGGGTGCGGCGGTCGCCCAGGTGGCGGCGCTCCACAATGTCCCCTGGCTCGAGGTGCGCGGCATCTCGAACATCGTCGAGGACCGCAACCTGAAGAAGTGGGACATCCCGCAGGCGGCCGGTTCCGCGCAGAAGGCCGTTGTCAGCATCCTCAAAGGGTGGGGCGGATGAAGGTAGTTCTAAGTTCTGATTTCTAGGTTTTGAGTTCTGAGTTCACAGGAAAACGTCGAACGGCTCTTGCCCGCGAGGTCCTTCTCATTACCGGAAAACATCATGAACCAGGAACTCACCATCGGCTACTCTCCCTGCCCCAACGACACCTACATCTTCTACGCCCTCGTGCACGGCAAGGTCCGGGTCCCGGGCATTACGTTCCGGGAGCGGCTCGAGGACGTGGAGGCCCTGAACCAGCTGGCGCTCACCGGCAGCCTGGACCTTACCAAGATCTCCTACCATGCCCTGGGGCTTCTCCGCGAACGTTATGCCCTGCTACGGTCCGGCGGCGCGCTGGGACGGGGGTGCGGACCGCTCATCGTGGCGCGGCCGGGAGCGACCCTGGACGACCTGAGGAGCGGGTCTGTGGCCATCCCGGGGACGCTCACGACCGCCTGGCTTCTCCTTCGTCTCTATGACCCGGCGCTGACGAACGTGGTGGTGATGACCTTCGACCGCATCATGCAGGCCGTGGCGGACGGCACGGTGACCGCAGGCCTCATCATCCATGAGAGCCGGTTCACCTTTCCGCTCTACCGGCTGGAGAAGCTCCTTGACCTCGGCGAATGGTGGGAGCGATATTCCGGCCTCCCCATCCCCCTCGGCGGTATCCTGGG
The DNA here is from genome assembly GCA_017885365.1 of Nitrospirota bacterium. The sequence continues at coordinate 809 of JAFNGD010000183.1, read as the reverse complement.
GCTGCGGTCACTCGGGTCGGATATACTGCTGAAGGTAGAGAAGGGTATCCGGGAAAGTATCCGTTATGCCCGGGCCAACGAGGCCGAGGTCCTGGCCTACTGCAAACAGCACAGTCAGGAAATGGACGAGTCGGTCATGCTGCAGCACATCGGACTGTACGTGAACGACTATTCCCTGGACCTCGGAGAGACCGGGACCGCGGCGGTCCGACGCTTGTTCGAGGAGGCGGAGCAGCGCGGCATCATCCCCAGGACGGACCGGCAGCTCATCGCGGGTGCGTGATGCCCGACAGCTGTTTTGTGCTATTGTGTGCTATACTGTTCCTGTTGCGTTCAACCCATCGGTTCTCAGGAGGCTTTATGGTCGGCTGGATCTTGCTTGGTATCGTGGTCCTCATCGTGCTGTGGCTGATCGTAATCTACAACGGTCTTGTAGCAAAACGGAACGATGTCCAGGGCTCGTGGAAGCAGATCGACGTGCAGCTGAACCGGCGGCATGACCTCATCCCCAACCTCGTCTCTACGGTCAAAGGGGCCATGGAATTCGAGCAGGACACGCTCGAAAAGGTGATCTCGGCGCGGGCAAAGGCCGTGGGGGCAACAGGACCGCAGTCCAAGGCCGAGGCCGAGAACATGCTCACCCAGGCCCTCGGCAAGCTCTTCGCGGTCATGGAGAACTACCCCGCCCTCAAGAGCAACGAGAATGTCATGCAGCTCCAGGAGGAGCTCACCTCCACCGAGAACCGCATTGCCTTCGCCCGTCAGCTCTACAACGACCTCGTGGCGAACTACCGCACGGCGCTCCAGGT
>JAFNGD010000182.1 GCA_017885365.1 Nitrospirota bacterium | reverse complement strand
CAGACCACGGATGTGCAGGTGAACAAGATCACCCCGGGCCTGTTCAAGAAATACAAGAGCATTGAGGCCTTCGCGAAGACAAGGCCGGAAGCGATCGCCCGGGACATCAATTCGGTCAATTTCTTCAACAACAAGGCAAAGAGCATCCACAGGGCCGCCGTGATGCTTCTGGAGCAGTTCAACGGCAGCGTCCCCCGGACCATGGAAGAACTCGTCACCCTGCCCGGCGTCGCTTGCCTTGTTGTTGAAGAAATTGACCGAATTGATGTCCCGGGCGATCGCTTCCGGCCTTGTCTTCGCGAAGGCCTCAATGCTCTTGTATTTCTTGAACAGGCCCGGGGTGATCTTATTCACCTGCACATCCGTGGTCTGTGCGGAGAGTATGGTGGCCACCATCAGCTCGAAGGGCGTGCGAAAGTTGAGCGCGGTCAGGGGCGTTCCCGAATATTCTTTCTTCAGCTTTTTGATGATCGTCAGGACACGGTCGTGGTTGTTCATGGGACACCTCGTGCGGAATGGACTTTGTTCAGGGAGTGCAAGCGTCTATCAGGGAGCACCAGCGTATCGAATTCTATCCGATTTATTCTGCCGGCGCAACCCTCTTTATCGGTGAGGATGCCGGGGGCCGACCGCGGAGCAGGGATGTTGCAAGCAGTGCTTTTTTGTTTGACAGGCCGGGACCAGTTCTTTTATATTGAATTGCCGACAATGCGCGGCAGTGCGCCTTGATTTCCGGCGTCATCCCCGTCATCCTGATCGCTCGCGCACCTCGCAGCAGGACGGTATGCGCGTGCTCTGGGAGCCAGGCTATGCTCGAAAAGAAACAGGACAGGGACGATGAAGACTGGGAGTTCGGCGACGAGTGGAAGAAGGGATCGCCGGACGACCTGCTAGCCGAGGACACCGCGGACTATGTCGAGGTCCTGCGGGGGGATACCGGCATGGGGTACAGCGATACCACCATGCTGGAATTTGTGCTTTTCCTTGGGGAACACGGCATCAAGGCAACGTTCGATTCCTATCCCCTCGAACAGATCAAGATCTACGTTCTCCGAGTGGAGGCAGGCAGGGACGCGGAAGCGCTCGCGCTGCTCCGGAAGAAAATGCAGGACGCAGATTAGCGGACAGGCAGGACCAGCGGGGCCCTGCATGTTCCCTGACCTTGACCATTTTATTAAGGAGCCCATCATGTCAGAAGAGAAAGAGATCAAAGAGTGCGAAAGCACCCTGGAAACGTATAAGACGAAGGTCTCGCAGGTGAACAAGGCGACGCTGACCTGGGACAAGGACCTGATCTTCGTTGGCCGGACCAACCGCGGCTATGAGGTGGAGTACGATGCCCAGCAGCAGTGGGGCTGTTCGCCCACGGAGACGCTGCTGCTGTCCGTTGCCGGCTGCATGGGGATCGACATGGTGTCCTTCCTCAAGAAGATGAAGTGCGAGATCAAATCCTACAAGATGGACATCATGGGGGAGCGGAACCCCACGCCTCCCCAGTATTACACCGCCATCGACATGGTCATCACCGTGGCAGGCAGCGGCCTCACCACAAAGAAGATCGAGCGCGCCATCTCCCTGTCCCAGGAGAAATACTGTTCCGTCTATCATTCGCTCCGGAAGGACATGAAGGTGAAGGTGGAGTACACGTTCGAGAACGCATGATGCCAACTCGACCTGAACACCGAGAATGGGGAATTGAACATGGCAACGGTAAGGGATAAGGGCACGTGAACCTTTTTTCATTCAACGTGCACGATGCAGTGAGCATTTCCCATCCTTCCTGATCTCTATGCACACCATCCGCCTTCTCAAGAACGGCACCGAGGTCTTTCCCGCTATGTTCGACGCCATTGACCGTGCCGTTTCCTGCGTCGCCCTCGAGATGTATCTCTACGCCGACGACGGGACGGGCAGAGAGCTCCGGGGACGGCTGGTGAACGCGGCGAAGCGGGGCGTCCGGGTCATGGTGCTGGTGGACGCCGTGGGAGCGTGGTCCCTCCCGGAGGCCTTCTGGGATGAGCTGCAGAACGCCGGGGGCATGGTGCGCCGGTTCCGGCCGGTATCGCTCGGCATGTTTCTGTTCCGGAACCATCGAAAGCTCCTGCTCGTGGACGACCGACGGGCCTATGTCGGCGGGCTGAACATCGCCGACGAATATTACCGCGGTAGGGAAGGCGAGCCTCCGTGGCGGGACAACGCGCTCGAGATCACGGGCCGTGAGGTCCTGCGGCTCAGGCGCTCCTTTGACCGGATGTGGGCGCGGGCCGATCTGCCGTTCCGCAGAACGTTCTTCCGGTCCCGGCATGAGCGGGATGCAAGGTTGACCGCAGCCGGTAGGATGCGGTTCCTGGAGAGCGGCCCCGAGGACCCCCAGCAGCCTGTTCGCCGCGCCTACCTCCGGATCATCGGCGGGTCCGGCAGCAGCATCGATCTCGCCATGGGGTATTTCTATCCCCACGGGCGCATTCTCCGGGCGCTCAAGCGCGCGGTCAACCGCGGCGTCCGCGTTCGGCTCCTGTTCCCCCGGAAAAGCGACATCCCCATGGCGCGCTGGGCGGCGCGGGGTCTCTACGGCAGGCTGCTGCGCGCCGGGATGGAGGTCTGGGAGTACCGGCCCTCCATGATGCATGCCAAGCTTGCGATCGTCGACGATACGCTGATCGCCGGATCGGCGAACCTCGACATACGGAGCGGCAGGATCAATTACGAGCTCGTGGCGGTCATGAACGACAGCGAATTGGCGCGCCAGGCACGGTCCGACTTCGAAGAAGACCTGATGCAGGCCGAGCGCATCACGCTCGAGGAGTGGAAGGCCCGTCCGCTGTGCCAGCGGATCAAGGAACGTATCAGCTACTGGCTCCTGGCGCGACTGGATATCTTTATCGCCCGGGCGGAGATGGCACGGCTGATGCGGTAGGAAGGCAGAGGCAGGAGAGATAGAAGGCTGAAGGCTGAAGACCGAAGACCGAAGACTGAAGACTGACGACTGACGACTGACGACTGACGACGAGAACACTGCCACCCGCTGATTTCGGTTGTCCTGTGTATATCTATGTTCATCTGTGGTTACATTACTTAAGGAGGACGTTATGAAGCTCAAAGGATCGAAGACCGAGAAGAACCTGCTTGCCGCCTTTGCCGGCGAATCGCAGGCCAGGAACCGTTACACTTTCTTCGCCAGCGCGGCGAAGAAGGAAGGGTATGAACAGATCGCTGCGCTCTTCCTGGAGACTGCGGACAATGAGAAGGAGCACGCCAAGCGTTTCT
>JAFNGD010000181.1:606-16730 GCA_017885365.1 Nitrospirota bacterium | reverse complement strand
AAACGCTCGGCAGGCCCAAGGAGGACATCCTCGGCCGTCACTTCTTCAGCTTCTTCCCGGACAATCTCCGCCCCTATGACGGGATCCCCATCGAGGCGCTCCTGCACAAGACCCTGTCCGCGGGCAACAGTTTCGACGTCAAGGAGTACCGGGTGACCGGCCTCCAGAGCGAGCCGGTCTTTCTGGACATGATCGTGAGCCCGCTTCTCATCGCCGGCCACGTGGACGGCATCGTCATCACCAGCAGCAACGTGACCAAACGCGTGCTCCTCGAGGAGGCGCTCAAGAAGTATACCACCGAGCTCGAGGACCGCGTCGCACGCGAGGTGGAGCAGCACCGCCGGCTGGAGCAGCAAGTACTGCATTCCGAAAAGCTCGCTGCGCTCGGACGTCTCGCCGCCGGCGTCGCCCATGAGATCGGCAACCCCCTCACGTCCATCTCGACATTCGCCCAGCTCCTCCGGGAAATGGCCACGGACGAGTTCGCCCAGAGCAGCCTCGACATCATCAACACCCACATCCAGCGCATCACCGAGATCGTGCGCCAGATGTCCGCTTTCTCCCGCCCCGGCGAGGCGAACATCAAGCTGCACCAGGTCAACGACATCCTCACGGCATCGCTGGACCTCATGCGGCTTGACAAACGCATGAAAAGCACGATCGAGATCGCCGTCGACCTCGACCCCGGACTGCCGAAGACGATGATCGACGAGGGGCAGATCGCCCAGGTCTTTATCAACATCATCCTGAACGCCCTCGACGCCATGCCCAACGGGGGCACGCTCACGATCCGTTCCTCCCATAGTTTGAACCCGGACGGCCTGGACGTAATCACCTGCTCCTTCTCCGATACCGGAATCGGCATCCCGGCGGGTGACTTCGCGAAGATCTTCGATCCCTTTTATACCACCAAGGAGGCCGGCAAAGGCACCGGCCTCGGCCTTTCGGTCAGCTACAATATTGTGAAGCGGTTCAAGGGGGACATCAAGATCACGAGCGAACCCGGGAAAGGAGCCACCTTCACCATCACCCTGCCGGTCCTGACCGAGCCGCCCACCAAGGAGCCCTCGCATGAATGAGACGAACATCCTGGTCGTTGACGACGAAAANNGGCCGTGGAGCTCCTGCAGAAGCAGACCTTCGACATCATCATGACCGACATCAAGATGGACAAGATGGATGGGTTCGGCGTCCTCCGGCAGGCGCAGGCGATCTGCCCGGAAACGTCCGTCGTCATGATGACCGCCTTCGCTTCGGTGGGGTCCGCCGTGGAGGCCATGCGGGCGGGCGCCGCGGACTACATCACCAAGCCGTTCATCAACGACGATATCCGCCTCACGATCAAGCGTATTGTCGAGAGTCGCGAGCTCCAGAGGGAGAACCAGATCCTGCGGCAGGAGCTGAGCCAGCGGTGCATCTCCTTCAAGAACATCATCGGCACCTCCGACGCCCTCCAGAAGGTCTTCTCGGTCATGGAAAAGGTCATCCCGAGCAAGGCCAATATTCTCATTACCGGCGAAAGCGGCACCGGCAAGGGGCTCGTCGCTCAGGCCATCCACGAGTCTGGCCCCCGCATGGACAAGCCGTTCATCTCCATCAACTGCGGCGCCATCCCCGAGAACCTTCTCGAGAGCGAGCTTTTCGGCCACAAGAAGGGTTCATTCACGTCGGCCATCGAGGACAAGAAGGGCCTCATCACCATGGCGAACAGCGGTACCCTTTTCCTCGACGAGGTCGGCGAGCTCCCCCTCGCCCTGCAGGTGAAGCTGCTCAANNGTCATCGAGATCAGGATCCCGTCGCTCCGGGAACGCAAGGACGACATCCCACTCTTGATCAAGCACTATCTCAAGGTATTCAACGATGAGGCGGGGAAGAAGATCAAGGACATCGACTATGAGGCGATGAAAGCAATGCTCGCCTACGACTGGCCGGGCAATATCCGGGAGCTGCGCAACACGCTGGAGCGGGCCGTGGTGCTCGCCGAGGGCGATATCGTCACGCTGCACGACCTGCCGGACAAGTTCAGGTCTCTGGACCTGGAGGGCATCGCCACTTCGTCACTGAGACAGGCGCTGGACGATTACGAGCGGGAATATATTCGCAGAAGCCTTGCGGAGAACAAGGGGAACAAGGAAGCGACGGCAGTGCGACTGGGCATCGACCTGGCCACGCTGTACCGCAAATTGAAGAAGCTCAGGATCGAAACGGCCTGAGCTGCGGGAACGCCATGCTGATCGGCTTCAGGGAATGAGGTCCTTCTTCTCCTCCTTCGGCACTTCGAAGGTTTGTGACTTCTCCTCCTGTGGCACCTCGAAGGTGTCCGACCATTGTCGGCTGCTTCCTACGACCAGACGCACCTCGGTTACGCTCGACGCCGGCAGCGACACGTACTGGAGCCGGCTCTTGATATGTACCTCGGTATCGGACACCTCGACCAGCATGCCCCGGTACGACAGCCCGTTCGCAATGACCTCGACCTCCTTGCCGAGCATTTCCTGAATATCTGGCATAGGACCTCCCGTCGTTCGTGACCGACCATTATCTCCGAGTATGACCGCTACAGCTCCAATCGTTCCCATCGCTGCTGCCGGTATCTCCACAGGAGCAGACCCATCCTCACCAGCCAGTCCACGATCATGACCGACCAGATAGCGCGGATCGGCGCGTGGAACAGTGTGGCGAGCACTGCCGTGATGGGGATCCGCACGAGCCACATCCCGGCGATGGTCGCGAACATGATGAATCCCGTGTCCCCTGCGCCACGGAGCGTTCCGGAAAGGACCATGGAGATCGCCAGCGGAACCTGCGCGAAGGCCACGATCTTCATGTACAGTATACCATACCCGATCACCTCCGGATCTGCCGTAAAGACCCTGAGCAGAACGTAGGGGAAAAAGAAGAACAGCATCGCCATGGACGCCATGAGAATGACCGCGAGACGGTTGGCCTCAAAGGCGGAGATCCGCGCCTCATCCGGCCTTCCTGCGCCGAGGTTCTGTCCTACCATCGTCGCCGCAGCCACGGCGATGCCGTATCCCGGCATGAACGAGATCGCCTCGACGGCAAGTCCCACCTGATGGGCGGCATAAACGGTGGTCCCGTAAAGCAGGATGACCTTGGCGAACACCATCGAGCCTGCGTTCTGCAGAAAGCGGTCGACGAGGATCGGCCAGCCGAGCCTGATCGTCATGGCCGTCAAGCGTATGTCGAGGCTACGTGACAGCACAATGTAACGCCGTTCCAGGGAGCGGGTAAAGAGGAACGCCACTCCCAGACATTCCGAGACGGCAATGGCGATCGCCGCACCCTTGACGCCAAGAGCGGGGAGACCCCATTTCCCGTAGATGAGCGGATAGGCCACGACCACATGCAGGATGTTCACGATCAAAGTCGCGTAGAGCGGCGTCCGGGTGTCTCCTGTGCCGTGCATGATGCCCGAGAGGACATTGAGGAAAATGGTGAACACGATGAAGGTGAAAATGATCTTCGAATAGTCGTACAGGATCTGCTGGACCTCGACGTTCGCTCCGAGAAGTCCGGCAACTTTCCAGCCGTACAGATGGCCGAGGACCATAATGACCACCGCCGCGACGAGCGCGACGAGCAACGCCTGGTACGCGGCCGTCCCAGCCTCGTCTTTCCGGTCCGCTCCCCAAAGCTGGGACACCAGGACCGTCGCGCCGACATTGATCCCCCAGGACACGCTCATGACCACAAAGACCATGATCTGGGCAACCCCGACGGCGGCAATGGCCGACGCACCGAGACCGCCGACGAGAAATATGTCCACAAGGCCCACGGACCGCTGCAGGAAGCTCGATAACACCACGGGGATGGCGAGCGAGAACATCTGTCTTCTGATACTGGTTTGCATAGATGAAGAGTGGTCACATTACTGCATCAGGAAGGATAAATCCACTACGAGCAACGGGGTAAACAACAGGATTATGTTACCAGAGAACGAACCCTCTTCATGTTCCTGGGATCGTCGTCTTCTGTTTCCTTTGGTGTCTCCATGATCTTCGGGATGTCCCTGAATGCCTTGTGGTTCAGCAGCGCTTTGAATCCCTCTTCCCCGATCTTCCCTTCACCGATGTGCCAGTGCCGGTCCACGTGGGAATCGAAGTCCCTGAGGCAGTCGTTCAGATGCATACCTTTGAGCTTCTCCAGACCGACGGTCTCTTCGATCGTCTTCGCAACAGCATCGACGCCCTGCTTTGTCCGGACATCATACCCGGCGGCGAATCCGTGGCAGGTGTCATAGCAGATGCCGATCTTGTTCGTATTGCTCAATCGCGAGATCACTTCGTTCACCTGTTCGAAGGTGTATCCTACGTCCCCTTTTTCTCCTGCCGTATTCTCGAGCAGGATCATTGCCTGAGGCGTATGGAGCTTCATCGACATGTTCAACGCGTCGCCGACGCGGTCGATCATCCATTCCGGTTCCTGGCCGCTCGCAGAGCCGAGATGGGTAACGAGGTATTCGGCACCAAGATGTTCGGTCCGCTCGAGGTCAATGACGAATTGTTCGATGGACCGCTTGTACAGATCAGGTTTCGTAGACGCGAGATTAATGAGATAGTTGGTGTGGACGAATACCGGCCCGATATCGTACTTTTCCCGCAGCCGTTTGAATTCAGCGATATCGTCTGAGTCGAGCGGCTTGACGGTCCATCCGCGGGGATTGCGGCTGAAGATCTGCATGGTCGTGCAGCCCAGTTCATGGGCCCGCTGCACCGCGAATGAAAAGCCGCCTGATATGGACACATGGAAGCCAAGGCGCATGCTATTTCCCTCGCACCATCTTCATGAACTGTTCTTCCGTGAGCACTTTCACCCCAAGTGCCTTAGCTTTCTCAAGCTTGCTGCCAGCATCACTTCCTGCAAGCACATAACTGGTCTTCTTCGATACCGATCCTGCCGCACGGCCGCCGTTCTGTTCAACCATGGCTTCGAACTTATCCCGGGGTTTCGAGAGCGTCCCCGTGATGACGAAGGTCATACCGTCGAAGGGACCTTTTTGTTCATCTCTCGCCGCAGCAAAGTCCGGATTCGTCAGTTTCAGCCCGAGCTTTTTGATATCTTCAAGCGTTCTCAGGTTCTCTTTTTCCGAAAAGAATCCGGAGATCGAAGCGGCCAGCTTTTCGCCCATCTGCTTTATTGCCATCACACGGTCGGCCTCTATGCGGTACAGGTCGTCCAGCTTCTCGAAGTTTTTTGCCAGCTGCTTCGCCGCGAACTCACCGACATGCAGGATCCCGAGGGCAAAGAGGAACCTCGCAAGCTTGGTCGTCTTGCTCGTTTCGATGGCATCGATCAGGTTCTGGGCGGATTTTTCCGCGAACCGCGGAAGTGCCAGGAGCTGATCTTTCTTCAACCGGTACAGGTCCACGAAATGCCGTATCAACCCCTGGCTATAGAGTAGTTCAACATTCTTTTCCCCGAGTCCCTCGATGTCCATGGCGTGGCGCGACGCATAGTGCTTGATCTTCTCCAGCACCTGCGCTTCACAGTTCAGCCCGATGCACCGGTACGCCACCTCTCCCTCATCGCGCGCGACACTCGATCCGCAGACCGGACAGTGTTTGGGAGGCGGGAACTTCTTCTCCCTGCCGGTCCGCTTGTCCTTAAAGACCGACACCACATGCGGGATGACATCACCTGCCCTCTCCAGGATCACTGTATCGCCGATACGGATGTCCTTCCGCTCGATCTCGTCCCAGTTGTGCAGCGTGGAACGGGAGACGGTCACGCCGCCGATCTGGACGGGCCGCATGACCGCGACCGGCGTTATCGCACCGGTCCTGCCCACGCTTGCGATGATGTCCTCAATGACCGTTACTTCCTGGTGCGCGGCGAATTTAAAGGCGATGGCCCACCGTGGTTCGCGGGTCTTTATGCCGAGTGTTTTCTGGATGTTAAAATCGTTCACTTTGATGACCGCGCCATCGGTCTCGAACGGCAGCTTCGGCCTTTGTTCCTCGATCATCTTGATCGAGTCAATCACCTGCTCGGCCCCTCTTACCGTCTTGAAGACGAGGGGCACGGGGAAATGGGCCTTCTTGAGCCAAGCCATAAACTCGGCCTGGCTCTTGAACTCGACATCCTTAACTGCTCCGAGGCCATAGCAGGCCATGTGCAATCTTCGTTTTTCGGTGATCGAAGGGTCCAGCTGCCGAATGGAGCCGGCCGCGGCATTCCGGGGATTTGCAAAAGGCGCCTCCCCTTCCCTTTCCCGTTCGATATTCAGTTTTTCGAACTCAGCGATATCGATGAACACTTCGCCTCGAATATCTATCTCCTCGGGGACAGGATGGACGCCCTCGATCCTGAGCGGCACCGCTTTAATGGTCTTGATGTTCTGGGTAACATCCTCGCCTTCAAATCCATCTCCACGGGTAGAAGCGCGGACAAGCACGCCCTTCCGGTAGGTGAGCTCCATGGCAAGCCCGTCATATTTCGGTTCTACGGTATATTCTATCTCGTTATCGGTTTTTAGGTTCTTTTTGACACGCTTGTCGAACTCATGCACTTCATCATGCGAGAAGGCATTGCCCAAGGAGAGCATGGGTTCGGTATGTTTTACCTTTTCGAACTTATCGAGTGGAGGAGCCCCTACGCGCTGGGTGGGAGAGAAGGGAAGGATGTAGTGATGCTTTTCCTCAAGTTCCTGCAGCCGCCTGAACAGCTTGTCGTATGCAGCGTCGGAAATGACCGGAGCGTCGAGCACATGATACCGATAGCTGTGCTCGTTCAGTTCTCGGACAAGCTGTTCGATATCTTTTTTGATGTCTGCGGAAAGTGAGGTCATGACGGGCAGGCCAGGCGTCCGGTCAAATAGTATTTTTGTCTTCCAGCTGGTAGTCCTTGATCTTCGTCAGCAGGGTCTTATAGCTCACCTGCAGGACCTCGGCGGCGCGGGTCTTGTTCCCGCCGGTCTGCTTGAGCACCTGCCGGATGCGGCGTGACTCTGCGATGCGCGTTGCGGCCGCCGCGATGTCCGCCAGCGGCCCCTCCATGGGCACATGCTCGGCGAGTGCATCCAGGATGCTCGCCTCGCTAATGCCGAGGTCCTTCGCCCGAACCACCCCGCCCTCGGCGTAAATCACGGCCCGCTCGATCACATTCTCGAGCTCCCGGACGTTGCCCTTCCAGGGGCACTTCATCAGGATGTCCAGCGCCTCATCGGACAGCGTGACCGGGGCCTTCCGAACCTCGGCGCTATACTTGGCCAGGAACTGCTGGGCCAGCGGCGGGATATCGTCGCGCCGCTCACGCAGTGGCGGAATGACGATGGGGAATACGTTCAGCCGGTAGAACAGGTCCTCGCGGAACAGCTTGGCCTGGACCGCCTTCTCTATGTCCTTGTTCGTCGCTGCCACGACGCGTACGTCGATCTTGATGGGACGGTGCCCGCCTACCCGCTCGATCACCTGCTCCTGGATCACGCGCAGGATCTTAGCCTGCAGCGTCAGGTCCATGTCGCCGATCTCGTCGAGGAATACCGTGCCCTTGTCGGCCAGCTCCAGCTTCCCGAACTTACGAGCATCGGCGCCGGTAAACGCACCGCGTTCATAGCCGAACAGCTCGCTCTCCAGCAGTTCCCGGGGGATGGCCGCAGAGTTGATGGCGATAAACGGTCCTTCCTTCCGGTTGCTGAGGTAGTGGATGGCCCGGGCAAAGAGCTCCTTGCCGGTACCGCTCTCGCCGTGGATGAGCACCGTGGCGTTCGTCGGCGCTGCCTTCTGGACGTTTGCGGTGATCTCCTGGAGTTGCCGGCTTTTGCCGATGATCTTCGGGGCGCCGAGCTTCTCGGCAAACTCGGTCCGGAGCAGGACATTTTCGGCAGCCACACGGGTCGTGTCGAGGGCGCGCTTGATGAGGACCAGCAGGTGCTCCGTGTCAAAGGGCTTGGTCAGGAAATCGTAGGCGCCTTCCTTCACGGCCTTGACCGCCGTCTCGATGGTCCCGTAAGCGGTCATGACAATGACCGGCAGGAGCGAATCATCCTGCTTCGCTGCCCGCAGGACTTCGAACCCGTCCTTTTTCGGCAGTTTCAGGTCCGTGAGCACCAAGCCGATCCGTTCGTCGGCGAGCTTCTTGATCCCCTCGGCGCCATCCTGCGCAGTCACGACCTCGTATCCCTCGCCCTCGAGGGTCTGCTTCAGCATGGCGCGCATGCTTTCTTTGTCTTCAATGACAAGGATAGTGTCCATGGTTATTGCGTCCTCAGTCCTTCGGCAGGGTGATCGTGAACAGCGTCCCTTCCCGTTCTCGGCTCGCTACGTCGATCCTGCCGCCATGGGCCGTAATGACCTTGTGCGAAAGGGCAAGACCCATCCCCACCCCCTTTTCCCTCGTCGTGAAGAAGGGCAGAAAGATCTTCTTGATGTTCTCCGGTGTTATGCCCGCGCCGGTGTCCTGGATAGTGATCATGAGCTCCCGGCCTTGGTGGGAGCCGACCGTGAGTGCGCCGCCTTCCGGCATTGCTTCCAGCGCGTTCTGCAGGATATTGAGCAGGGCCTGGCGCATCAGCCCCTCGTCGACCGATGCCTGAACGTCATCGAGCTTCAGGTAAATTTTGATGTCGCCCTGGCCGACCCGGGCCTGGAGTACGGTCTCAAGGCAGGACTCCAGGAGGTTCTTCATATTGAGCGGGCTTCGGTTCAGCAATGTCGGCCGTGCAAAGGTCAGGAGATCGCTGATGATGCGGTTCATCCCGACGATCTCCGCCTGGATGTCCCGGATGACGGCATGGCCCGCGTCGTCCTGCTTCTTCGCGAGCAGGCTCAGGTAACCCGCGATCACCGCCATGGGATTCCTGAGCTCGTGGGCGATTCCCGCCGACATCTCCCCGAGGGCCGTCAGCCGTTCCTTGAGCTCGATCTGCTCCTGGAGCCGCTTCACTTCGGTAAGATCGGAAAAGGAAAGGATGACGCCCAGGCTCTTCCCCTGCCGGTCCTTGAGGAGCGCGGTGTTGAATCCGAGCCATATCCGCTCGCCCTTTCTCATCAGTTCGGTTTCCATCCTCCGGGAGAGAACGTTCTTTTCCCGGGTTTCCCGGACCAGACGGCAGGTAGCCCCGTTCCCGAAGATCTCCTCGCAGCTCCTGCCGAGGCCGCTGCCGCGCTCCAACCCCAGGATCTCTTCGGCCGCGCGGTTCATTGAAGCGGCGAGACTGTTCCCGTCAAAGGCGATGACGCCGCTGGTAACGCACTGGAGGATGTTCTCCGTATAGCTTTCGACGTTCTCCGCCCGCTGTTCTGCGAGCGAACGGAGCCGTTCCAGCTCCTTCTCCTTTTCTTTGAGCTGGCGGGTGACATCCTGGAAGGCGTTGATGATGAAGCTGACGTCCTGGGTCTTTTCCTGCCTTTCCGGCTTCAGCCCCAGTTCGCGCCGGTACCGCTGCGTCATGCCCCAGATGACGAGCGCTCCGACCGCGACCACCAGCACCCCCGGGACCACGATGGCAAGGACGGACACGGTCATAGTCGGAGGAACCCGAAATACCAGTCGATGATATCAGCACCGTAGAATATGGTGAGCAGTGTGCCAAAGGCAAGGTAGGGTCCGAAGGGGATCACTTTGTCCGCCTGGTGTTTCTTCAAGGCGATGAGCGTCACGCCCACAAGGGAACCCGTCAGCGCGCCGAGCATGATGGTCAGGAACGCCCCTTTCCAACCCAGGAAACAGCCCACCATGCCCATGAACTTCACGTCACCGCCGCCCATGGCCTCGACCCTCCTGAGCTTCTCCCAAAGCCATCCAATGATAAAGAGCGGGGCAGCGCCCATTATGAGGCCGACCAGGGAGTTCACGAACCCGGTAAGGTAGGTTCCCGCGGAGGGCAGGAGCCTTCCCAGCCCGAAGGCCATGGGCGGCTCGAGTGCGGACATGAAGAGCGGGGCCGCGAGCAGGCCGATGACCATGCCGGGGAGCGTGATGACGTCCGGTATGATCTGGTGGTCAAGGTCGATGAAGGTGATGACGATGAGGGCTGAGCACAGCGCCATGACCATCCCCGTCTCCCCGGTAGGCTCGAATGCTGCATACGCCCACAGGTACAGCAGCCCATTCAGGAGCTCGACGAGCGGGTATCGCCACGAAATGGGCAGGCCGCAGGAGCGGCACTTACCGCGGAGCGCAAAGAAACTTATCAGCGGGATATTGTCGTACCAGCGGATCAGCGTCTTGCAGCGGGGGCATTGCGAACGGGGACTGACGATGGACTGTTCGCGGGGAAGCCGTACGATGCAGACGTTCAGAAAGCTTCCGACGATGAGCCCGAAGAGGAACACTACCACGAAGATCATGCAGACCTCTCGTCATGGCCCGTGGGCGCAGGCTTCAGGACCTCCGCCTCGCGCTGCAGGTCATCCAGGAGAATTTCCCGGTCCTTCTGATATCGTTCGATCTTCTCCAGGGCTGAAGCGATCTCATCGTTGTTGAACAGAAGGTCGAAGGACCGGGGGAGGGTGTCGTTCTCCTTCATTTCGAGGAGCTTCTGGCCGATGAATTGCTGCTGCTCGCGCACCTTGGCCTGGATGCCGTCGATCTGCATTCTGAGCCGTACGATGGTGATCTCTGCCTTCACGCGGTCCGAGAACGTCGCGGCAAAGGACGCCAGCTTTGCATAGCCTTTCTGCAGATTGATCAGCGTCTTTTCCCATACGGTCATGATGTGGACTCCTTACAATGGGTCAGCAGGTGGCAAGGGTACAGGGTCAAGGCGCAGCAAGCATGCACCGTGGTCATGGTTTCCATGACCCCTGCCCCTTGACCCATGACCCTGATTTTATTTTACTGTATCAGAATACCCTTCAAATATCAACTTACCGTTACCAAGCCGAGTTTCCCCGCCCACTTGCGCCGCACAGCCTCCCGCAGCGCCGGCGAGGCAGCCAGTTCCGGATCCCTCATCGTAAGTTCAAAGGCCTCGGTCCGGGCCTTTTCCAGCAGATCAGCATCGCGGAGGATGTTCGCTGCCCGGAGATCGGGCAATCCCGACTGGCGGGTGCCGAAGAACTCTCCCGGCCCCCGGAGGCGCAGGTCCTCTTCGGCGATCGCAAAGCCGTCATTCGTCCGTACAAATGCGTTCAGCCGGTCCCGGGTCTCTTCGACGAACATCCGCGGACCCATGAGGATACAAGAGGACTGATGCACGCCTCTGCCCACCCTGCCGCGCAGCTGATGGAGCTGGGCCAGGCCGAACCGCTCCGGATGCTCGATGACCATGACCGACGCGTTCGGCACGTCCACGCCCACCTCGATGACCGTGGTCGAAACGAGGATATGGGTATCGCCTGCCTTGAAGGCGGCCATGACCGTTTCCTTTTCATCGCCTTTCATCCTGCCGTGCAGCAGCCCGACCTTCCAGCGTGGGAAGATGTCCTTCTGAAGATGAGCGGCCATCTCGGTCGCTGCCTTGAGGTCGCTCTTCTCCGTCTCCTCGACCAGCGGATAGACCACGTATACCTGCCGTCCTTTCACGAGCTCGCCTTCCAGGAGCTGGTACGCCTCGCGCCGTTTGTTCTCGAAATAAAGCCGGGTGATGATGGGGCTCCTGCCAGGAGGCATCTCGTCGATCACCGAAACATCGAGATCGCCGTAGACGGTGAGCGCAAGCGTCCGCGGGATGGGCGTAGCGGTCATGACCAGCACATCGGGTTCGTAGCCCTTGGACTTGAGCGTGGACCGCTGCATCACGCCAAAACGGTGCTGCTCGTCGATGATGGCCAGCCCGAGCTTGTGGAATTGCACGTCCTGTTCCAGCAGCGCGTGGGTGCCGACCATGATCTGCGAGGCGCCTGAAGCGATGCCTGCCAATGCCGCCTCTTTCGCTTTTTTCCTCATGCTTCCCGTCAGCAGGACGACCGCGATGCCGAGGGGCCCGGCAAGCGCGACGATGTTTCGCCAGTGTTGTTCGGCGAGAATCTCCGTCGGCGCCATGAGACACGCCTGGTAGCTGTTCTCCACGGCCATCAGGGACGCGACGAGGGCCACCACGGTCTTGCCGCACCCTACNNACCTTCCTGAGCGCTGCCTCGAGCTTCTTCGGCGGTTTGAACGATATCCCCTTCTTCTCGAAGGTCACGCCACGTTTCCGGAGCGCCAGGCCCAGTTCCAGGATGAAGAGCTCTTCAAAGCTCAGGCGCCGGTGAGCCGCGCTCATGCCCCGGTTCAGGACATCGATATCCTTCTCCCCTTCGGGAAAATGTACTTCGCGGACCGCCTCAGCAGCCGGCAGCAGTCTGTATTTTCTCACCAGCGTTGCGGGTAGCGGCTCGGGGGCCGAATGGGAAGCTGCGTCGACGATGCTCCTCATGATGCTGCGGAGCGCACGCGCGGAAAGACCTGCGGTGGTCCGGTAGATCGGAACGGTCCTTCCGGTATGGATCAGCAGGCTTTCGGGATCATCGTCGTCCAGGATCTCATAATCGGGATTATCGATCTGCGGCCTTCCTCCCTTGTAGGGGTTGGCCTTCACGATGCCAGACAGGATCACCTTCTGCCCTGTTCTGAAGGCCTTCTGCATGAACGGCTGGTTGAACCAGGAGCCGACCAGCACACCGGTCCCGTCCTTGATGACCAGCTCGAAGACCTTGACCCACTTGCGCCGTGTCTGAACAACCTCCGCTGAGATCACTTCGCCGGAAACCGTTTCGAAGGCCCCATAGGTGAGGCGTGCGATCTTTTTCAGATTTCCCCGATCCTCGTACCTCCAGGGAAGGTAGGACAGTGCGTCCTCCACCGTGGTGATCCCCAGCTTCTTCATGAGCTCCGCCCGTTTGGGACCGACGCCTCTGCAGTACTGCACCTGGGTGTCCCGGTGCAGGCTTGTCGTCTCGTTGGCGGACGTGCGGAGCCGTTCAGGCCCGGTATCCGGCCGCGTGGCGCCTTCGCGACTGAATGCGTCAATGGCTGCGATTGCCTGCAGGATATGTGATCTCTTCAGTTCCGGGGCAAGGGCATCGAAACCGCTGAACAGGCCCTCTATCACGGACGTACTACGGCTGTCGGCTGACAGACGCCGTAATTCCCGGACTTGGACGAGGACAAAGGGTTCGAGGTCGGTGAGGCTCTTCAGGTGAGCAAAATCATCCCGGGAGGCATACTGGAGCGGCTTTTTGAGCCTCTCCAGGATGGTCTTGAAGTCGTCAGGACGCATGAATTGTTAATTCTATTGATATTTTCCTTGCATGCAATGTGATCTTATGGTAGCATACGCCTGCTTTTTAAGCAATCATTTTCCGGATCCAGGAGGACTTCCCCGTGGCAGGTACATGTCAGATATGTGGCAAAGGCGCACTGAGCGGCAACAAAGTGAGCCATGCGAACAATAGATCCAAGAAAATATCCAAGCCGAACCTTCAGAGCATCAAGGCGCTGGGCTCCAATGGCGCCCACATCCGCATGCATGTCTGTACCCGCTGCATCCGCTCCGGCAAGGTCAAGAAGGTCAGTTAACCCCGCATGAAAACCGCTCCGCCGGTACGCCGGCGGGGTGGGATTCCACCGTCCCCTTTTCCGTCAACCTAGATCGTTTTCTCTCATCATATTTGCTCCTCGGTGGACAATCCCGTCCGGGTGATCGTAATAGCAATGCCTGCGGAGCAACTGCCGCCATCTACCCGTAGGGAAAAGCATCCCTATCCGGCGTTCGGACCGCAGGCGACACAGCATGCAAGGTGGATAATGAAGACCGGAAGATGGATACTCGTCATGTTCGGCATACTGATCATGGCAGCGCTGGTGGCCGGGGCATTCGCCGCAGGTATGCATACCTGCGCAGTGTGCGGCATGATGGCCGATGAGACTGCGCCGTTCACCGCGAAGATCGAGGCGGGAAAAGAGGTCCTGTACTTCTGTGATATCGGGGATCTGCTGATCTACCTGAAGGAGAAGAAGGCCGGCCGTTCACTTGCCCGTGTCAAGGACTACCCGTCCCGGGAATGGATCGAGGCGGCGAAAGCGTACTATGTGACTGCGCCCCAGCGGTTCACGACACCCATGGGATGGAGCATCGCCGCATTCCGGGACAGGAAGGACGCTGAGGGATATGGCGCTCCCGTCGACTTCGAGAGCGCCTTAAAGGGCCTCAAGTGATCTCTGACCGTATGTTCGTGCTGTATGATGCTTACCGCTCCCGTTGGCGGCCCTTACACTTGCTCGCGGGCCTGTTCGTGGCATTCGTTCTGCTCTCGTGCCAGACAGCACACTTGCCTGCTCCTGCTCCCCCGCACCCTCAAACAAGACAAAAGCCGTCTATCCGTTTTCAGGACCTCGAACAGAGGATCCACGACCTCATCAACCGTGAGCGAGCAGCGCACGGCCTGTCCCCCTTGGGCCTGGACGACGCGCTCTCCCGGATAGCCCGGGGCCACAGCAGGGACATGGCGAAACGATCCTATTTCAGCCACGATTCCCCCGAAGGCCGCGACTTTTTGTACCGGTACCGGAAACAGGGATATACCTGCTCGATCCGGACCGGGAATACCATCCACTTCGGCGCGGAGAACATCGCCCTCAATCACCTGTACAGCTCTGTCACGACCATCAACGGCGTCGCCTACTATGACTGGAACTCTCTGGAGCAGATCGCGGGATCCACGATCCAGGGCTGGATGAACAGTTCCGGCCATCGCAAGAACATCCTGACGCCGCACTGGCAGAACCAGGGCATCGGGATCTTCATTACGTCCGACGGCGCTGTTTACGTCACCCAGAACTTCTGCTGAACAGGCTATCTGACAGCGATGGCCGCTTCATCGTGCCACCACCTGCGCGGGATAATCGTCTCCGACAATATAGTTCTCCAGCTGGTGGATCTCGGCTTCCTGGCTGCGGATGATGGCCCCGACCACATCGCCGATGCTGACAACCCCGATGACGCTGCCGTCGACCAGCACGGGAAGATGCCGAATGTGGTTATTGGTCATCGTCATCATGCATTCCTGAAGGTTCATTTCCGGGGAAACGCAGATCGGAGGGCTGCTCATGAGCTCTCCCACGGTGGTCTCCCGTGATGACTTCCCTTTCAGGATGACCTTCCTCGCGTAATCCCGTTCGGAAAATACGCCAACGACCTTGCCTTCCTCCATCACCAGGAGCGCTCCCACGTCCTGATCTGCCATGAGCTCGAGCGCTGCGTAGGCAGTCGCCCCCGGCGGTATGCCGAGATAGCCATGCCCTTTGGACCTCAATATTTCGCTGACCAGTATCGATCTGTTCATGATGCACTCCTCCTTTCGATCCTATTTGTTCACAATGTAAGTGCCTTCACAAAATAAAAAAAGCCGGGCATACCGAATGTGATTCCTTCGGCAGCCCGGCAGTCTTTTGCTAGATCCGGAGCTTTCCGCGCCCGCCTTACGGAGGGGTCGGCTTTATCGGGAATGAACGGCAGCATATGTCTGCTGGTGATTACATAACACGCACCGTGCCTTCTGTCAAATTGATATTCTGATTGACAGATGACCTCAATTCATGTATTGAGCGTGTTGTGGGAATAATGGTTACAACGATGGGCTTATGGCAGGCCACGGGGAGGAACTATCTACGCAGTTGTTCAGGCATCAGGGTCCGCTCATCTATTTTTTGAGCAGGAAGAACTCGGCCACATATAACAATAACAGCACGAACCAGCCCGCGAGAATGACGAACTCTATCGTAGCCCGGTAGGATATGCTGAAATTCTCCGTCGCCATGGTGTAAACGTCCTCGAGCATGTCCAGCTTTTCCTTGATGTCCGTCGCCCAGGCGTCGAGGTGGAACTTTTTCGCGATCACCGAATACAGCCTTGCCGAGTACCAGTCCCCGATGAGCTTGATGTTGTGCTCAATGGTCTCCGATTCCAGGATGGACTGCGCCCGGATCTCGATGATCTCCTTCAGGATCCTGCGGATATCGCGTGACCTGATCAGCGGCAGCTTTTTCGGGGCCCTGAGCAGGTTCAGTGTCTTCTCCAGCCTCCGGTCCAGATCATCGGCGAGGATTCTGGACCTGAGCAGTTGAAGATTGGCGATCTCAAACAGCTCGATATTGCTCTTGAAATCGGCTGCCGCATCGAAGATGAACGCCCCGTCCCAGTCGACTATCGTGATGTCATCCTTGCCGTATTTCA